>JAFVUZ010000203.1 GCA_017502435.1 Lentisphaeria bacterium | reverse complement strand
TCAGGAGCGGTTATCATCGTCAGAGGCAGCTGGGTGCGGTAAATATCCCACATCGTCTGAAAGTCGATAAATTCACTGCCTGCATCACAAGGTTTGACAAAACTGTGATAAAGAGCGCTGTAAAAAAGTTTCGTTTTATCATCACTTGCGGTATTGACACAGATTTTGCCGAGAAGTTCCTCCCACGCCTGAGCCGCTGCGGAACGGTGGGCATCAAAACCTTTTTCCGCCGCAAGTTTAACTCTTTCAAGCGCTTCGGCTTCACTGACCAGACTGAAGGCAAGCACACACTCTGCCTGAGTTCCGTCAAGCTCAAAGGTGATCACGCCATTGATGAACTTCTGCCGTTTGAGTCCGCCCTTGCAGCAAACGGCATAATAAAGCAGTGCGCCGTGGGCATTGACAAATCCGCAGTAAATTCCGTTATCCACAGCTTCACCGTGGAACGCACCGATTTTTTCGCTGTACTCCCCCATCGCGATACGCAAACCGAGCTGAGTGATATCGACTTTGATTTTTCCGGAGTCTTCAGCAAAATAGTAACGGTGGAGTGCGGCAAATTTTCCGCAGGTCAATTCAAAATCGACTCCGTAATCGACAAGTTTGCCGGAAAAATATCCGCACGAAGCGTACTCATCTTTAAGTTCAGAAATTTCCCGGCAATCACAGCCACTACTGCACGGAGTCACCAGAAAATAGTTGTAAAACTCACCGACATAACCGGTTCCGCTGGGGTGAAAATGGGTTATCCCGTATGCGGCGGCAGTGTCGGAAACCTGCGGCGGCTTGCCTTCACAGGAGTTGCCGTTCCTGCCGTATCCGGTCGGATACGCACCGCTGTAAGGCAGTGCCGTCACCCATCCGAAGGGAAGCATCGCACCGGGGTGGTTGTTGCCGGTCTGCGCCTTGAGCCAGTTCCAGTGTTTTGCCAATCCTTCACCGGGAGGAGCTTCGACCGCTCCATGCCCCCAGAACAAATCAACTTTTGTAGTATTTTTTGTCATTCTGTCACTCCCTTATATCTGCACTTTTTTGAAAACAACGCTAATATACATTACAGAAAAAATATTTTCAACAGCTTTACTTTTGAAAAAAGTGTGATATATTCTCAAAAACACAAGATATAATATCAACGGAAAAAAAATGATAAAAAAACAGCGTTTTGAAGAACACCTGCCCAACGGCAGT
Organism: Lentisphaeria bacterium; assembly: GCA_017502435.1. Lineage (GTDB taxonomy): Bacteria > Verrucomicrobiota > Lentisphaeria > Victivallales > Victivallaceae > RGIG5270. The sequence continues at coordinate 2,668 of JAFVUZ010000203.1, read as the reverse complement.
CAGCTTTCAGGTTACAATTATCTGCATTACCCGCTGCATAAATTCCACATTTTCGGCAGTTTTGACACGGTCTATCCCCTCTGGCCGAACAGCGTTGGCGACGATTACTGGCACAAAGAGTGTTTCCGCCAGAGAAAGAACTGCAACACCTTCGCGGTGGAATATGTCAAAGAAGGAGTTTTTATTTTCACTCACAACGGTATGGAAGTTGAGTGCCAGCCGGGTGAAATCTTTCTCGTTCAGATGGGCAGCGACAACTCCATGCGCTGCAAGACACTGACCGCAGTAAAACGGGTTGCCAATATCGGCGGACCGCTCCTGCAGACACTCCTTTCCTCAACGGGGCTTGACCGGGTTTTCTGCATACGACCTGAGGATAACCGCGAGATCGACAGAATTTTCGATGAACTTTACAGAGAATCAGAAAGAACACCTTATAACAGCGGAAAATTGAGTGCATTATGCTACAAACTTCTGCTGACTCTTGCCGAACAGAGTGTCAACACTTCGCGTCCGGAGGAGCTGCAAAAGGCAATATACTTTATCCGGCAATCGCTGGATAAACCGATAACGCTCACCGATATAGCCCACCATGCCGGAGTGAGCAAAGCGACTCTGAACCGTCTTTTTCAGGAGCATTTGCAGTGTTCGCCGGTGAACTTTTTCCTCGACATGAAAATGGATAAGGCGCGTTCACTGCTGCCTTATTATCAGGTGAAACAGGTGGCGGCAATGCTGAATTTTTCCAGCAGTCAGTATTTTTCAGCGGAGTTCAGGAAGCACTACGGAGTTTCGCCCAAAGCGTTCCGCTGTTTGAAGCCTTGAGGCGCGCAAGCGCCCAGCCGTGCGCAGCACTCAAACTGCGCGAAGCGCTTAAGAGCAGCTTGCGCAGCAAGCGTGAAAAGTTTTTGCAGGGGGCATGGGGGAGCTTTTTACAAAAAGCGCCCCCATAATAAAGCGCGAAGCGCAAAAATAAACCCTTGCGGCTTGCGGGCAACATGGGTTCGGTATACCGTCTGCGGCGCGCGGGCTTTAGGGTGCGCCGCTACTGTGAAAACTAAGAATACTATGAACACTAAGAATACTGGTTTTTAAGGGGGCGGCGCAAAAAGCAGTCTGCGCGGGGTGTTTGCAGACCAACACAAGACCCAACCCCAGTATTCCCAGTATTCCCAGTATTCCCAGATATTATGAGAGACACAAGAGGTCTCTCATTTTTTTTGCAAAAAAAACAAAAGTGGTTTGCCTCTTGATAAAAACGGATTTATGTTAATCCAAGAACACCGAAGTCGCATAGTGCGCTTCAAAACCAGGAGGACAAACCATGGATAATGTATCACACAATGAACGAAAAATCTACCTCGGAATGGATGTTTCTCAAAAAAACATTGAACTTTTTGCCGTTTGCGGCTCAAAAGGTTCTTCTTTACCCGCAATTAAAACTTCCTCCGTTGCGTTAAAGAACTTGTTCGAAAACCTTACTGTAAAAAAGCAACAGATTTGTGCCGTTTTAGAAACAGGAACTCATGCAAACTGGATAAGTACTTGTCTTGAAGATATGGGCATTGAGGTCATTGTTGCTCATGCCAGAGATTTAGCATACATTTACAACAGCGATAAGAAGAGCGATCGGGTCGATGCGGAAAAATTGGCACGTTTGGCTCAAGCAGATCGAAAGCTTTTGCATCCTGTAAAATTAAAATCGAGGAAACAACAGGAAGATTTACTGGCAATAAAAACCAGAGATTTGCTTGTTGCAGAACGTGTCAAATTAATTAATTCATTGAGAGGCTTTATAAGGAGTTTCGGTTATGATGATTCTTCGTATTCACCGGAAACAATACAACAAATCAATGAGATTCTTCCAAAAACAATTCAGAAATCTCTGAAAGGTCTGTTTATAACACTTTCTCAAATTAACGTTCAAATCAAGTATTATGATAAATTGCTTGAGAAGAAAAGTAAAGAATATCCCGAAACAGAAGTTTTGCAGCAAATCAAAGGAGTTGGTCCATTAACGGCGTTGGCATTTGCTTTGATCATCGGAAATCCGCATCGTTTTACCAACCGGGAAATTTCATCTTACACCGGATTAACTCCAAAACGTGATCAGTCCGGAGATGTTGATAAGCAACTGGGAATAAGTAAAGCAGGTAATAAATTATTGCGAAGATTACTTGTTCAATGTTCGCAGTACATAATGGGACCCTTTGGAGAAGATTGCAACTTGAGGAGGTTTGGTGAACGGATCGCAGCCCGTGGTGGAAGCATAGCCAAAAAGAAAGCAAAAATTGCAGTGGCAAGAAAGTTGGCAATTACAATGATGGCATTATGGCGTAAGCCTGAAGTAAAATATCAACCGAACTTCAAGACAAGAAAAAAAGTTGCTTGAGTTAAAACAAGAAAAAACTGACGAAAAGAAAATGTTTCGATAAGATGTCAGAAATATGATTTGAAATAATTGCTTTTTGTCCAGTCTTGATGACTTCGATAGGAATACAAATCAGATATTTGCCAATATCATAAAAGAAGATTGATTCTCAGATGGAAGCATCTGGACGGACATTTATCAGGCGTCGCTTCTGGCAAGAAGCATTATTGAACGCGAATAGGAGTAAGACAAAAGCAGTATTTTGTAATCATCTTCCGCTGATTATCACACTTTTTT
>JAFVUZ010000202.1 GCA_017502435.1 Lentisphaeria bacterium | reverse complement strand
AGCGTCACATCGCTCCGGGTCGTACCCGGCGCCGGGGTTCCGTCTTCGCTAAAGCTACGCCGTGACAAGGCAGGCGGAGGAACGCGTCAGCGTAAAAGAGAGGCGGGTGGAACGCCGGGCGGCGTAAGCCCCTGCAAAAAAACACAAAATAAGTTATCTCCCCATATTGGGAATATAGCATTGTTCAAAGACAACTGATAAATCAGAATTTCAAAACGCATGAACCGTTGATTCCGAGAGTCAGTTCATTGCAGCTGCAATCGGCAAAAATATCATACATTGTATGCGGCAGTTTGATTTGTTCTGCGTTTTCGCCCCAGTTGTACAAAAATACAAATGTTACGTTTTCATTGTACCGCACAGCACTGGTCACCATAGATGGCAGATCCGGGATGATATTTTTTATATTGCATTTTGCGGCAGTATCGGCATAGAAGTTCTGCAGGAATCCTAAATCGAAATTCGCTCCGAGATACCAGAGAGTTCCTTTTTTGATATTTCTCTTCAAAATGGCGGGAGTTCCGGCGTAAAAATCTTTTTCGTAAACTCCGGCAACTTCGCAATCGGTGACATTTATCAATTCGGCTGCTTCATGAACTGCAATACTTCTGCCGTTGAATGAGACGGACTGTTCACGCTCCGGTTCCATACAGTCAATATCTTCGACGGTAAAGCCGCAAAGATCGCTGATTTCATTGGGAGCCAAACAGAGGGAATCTTCATTTACATACGCAAATTGATGTGTCAGAATCAAAGTTCCGCCATTGGCAACATAAGTTTTCAGTCGGTCCTTAACTCCCGGTTTCAACATGAAAAGCATGGGAGCAACGACCATTTTTGCCTGCATGAAACTGTCATTTGTACTCTCATAAACGCCGATGGAGAAATTATTTTCCCACAAAGCCCGGTAATGTTTCAAAGCAATCGTTTTGACATCTTTGAAATTATGGGTGTAATCCAGCCGTAAACTCCAGAAATTATCCCAGTCCCAGAGCAAAGCACAGTCAATTTTTTTTACACTGCCGGCAACCGGAGACAGTTTTTCAAGTTTTCTGCCGTAATCTGCAACACTTTTGAAAGTCATGCCGTTTTCAGAATTGTCATGTCCTACAACTGCACCGTGGAATTTTTCAAAACCTCCACGGCTTTTCCTCCATTGAAAATACATTGTGCCGTCAGCCCCGTGCCCGATTGCCAGCAGCATTTCACGCTGCAGTTCACCCGGACGGCGGAGATGGGCATGGGGGCGGAAATTCGGCACGCCCGGAGCTGACTCCATCATAACGAAGGGTTTATTCTGCATGGCATAGTGCAGATCGTGAAACATTGAATATCGTGCTGCGACTTCTTTTTCCGTACCTTTGTACCACATGGGGTAACAGTCATCGGCGATAAAATCGCACTCTCCGGCAATACGGTAATAATCAATTTCGTCATGCAGTCCCATCATATTGGTTGTAACAGGAGCATTGGAAAATTTACGGACAGCGGCTTTTTCCCAAGCCATGAAATCTGCCATTTGCTGACTTGAAAAACGTTTCCAGTCGATTTGAATTGCCTCCAGTGCCGGGTCACGCGGATCGATTTCGTCAAAGGAGGTGAATGTATGGCTCCAGAAAGCACTCCATGTGCGGCGGTTCAATTCTTCAACAGTGCCGTATTTTTTCTCTAAAAAGGTATAAAACTTTTTCAGACAATGTTCGCAGAAACATTCTCCGCTGTACTCATTGCTGAGGTGCCAGCCGAGCAAAGCAGGGTGTTTGCTGTAACGTTCTGCAAGTTTTTCATTGATGGTGCGGACTTTTTCCAGAACAACAGGTGCGGAAAAACACAAATTGTGCCGCATTCGGAAAAATTCACGTTTGCCGTTTATGTCAACACGCAGACATTCGGGATATTTTTTTGCCATCCACGGCGGTCTTGCTCCTGACGGTGTTGCCAGAAAAACCTTTATATTATTTTCAGCACAGCAATCGAGGATGTTGTCGAGCCATGCAAAGTCAAAAACTCCGTCGGCAATTTCCAATTTGCCCCATGAAAAAATTCCGATTGAGAAAGTCTGACAGTTCGCAAGTTTCATCAAACGGAAATCGTTATCTATAATTTCCGGATATTCAAGCCATTGGTCAGGATTGTAATCGCCGCCGTGCAGAATGTGATTCTGGGTGCAAAAAAGTTTCTGACTTTTCATTTTTAATTATCCTTCGACATAGACAACGCTGTTTCCTTTCATATTGAAAGTAACACTGCCGTCGGCATTGCAGGTGCAGTTTGTTTCAGTCAGGTCGTTGTCTTCGTCAAGCAGCAATGCTGTGGCGGAAGTGAATTTTTTGCCTTTGATTCTGATGGTTACAGGGATTTCTGCCGGCATTTCATCCTGTTCAAAGTAGCGGCAAAGGGCGATTCCTGCTTTGCCGTTCTCATCGGTGGCACCGACTGCACGGATGCCTTCACCGGCATCGACATTGAGTTCAAACTGTTTGCCGAGGTCCATAAGTTTTGACCAGACAACAAAATCGTAGAAAGTTTTGAGCGGCTGTTGGGTGTAGAAATCAAAAATACCGTTGTACCATGTGCCAGTACGGGCATCGTAATACATCAGCATATCAACGACTGAATTCTGACCTGAAAGCATTGCGGACATGGCAAACGCCGCACCTTTCATGCCGTGAATAGCCAGCTGATTATAGGGAACTCCATCCGGGACTCCGGCACGGATGTAGTTCCATTCGTTCAGAATATTTTCAGCATCGCCGTAACCGTATTTCTGCAGAATGCTCTGGACAAAACCACCGATTTTTTCAACATTGTCGGGATCGGTTCCGTAAATGTGCCATGAGAAAAAGTCAATCGGACAGCGTTCACCTGCTGACATATAGGCAAGAAAATCTTTCATCCAGCTGAAAGTGCAGGCCAGAGCGGGACCGCCGATTTTGAGATGCGGGAAGTTTTTCTTGAGATGCAGAGCTGTGATTTTGTACATTTCAAAAAATTCCTGATCTGTACCGCTCCAGGTGCATTTATTTTCATTAGTGCTGCTCATATCGGCTTCATTCCAGATTTCCCAATATTCTACATCCCAGTTGAAACCGTCAGCCCAGCCTTCAGTATAGTGGCGGACGATATGTTCGCAGATGACCGCCCATTTTTTGAAATCCGGCGGCATGATGGTTCCGTACTTTTTGGGTTCATGTTCAATGCGGGTGCCGAGACGGTAGAAAATCTTTGAACCGCCCTCAAGAATGAGTTTATGATATTTGTCTGACAAAACAAAATCGTAAGATGCCGGATCATATGGATCTTTGGAAAAATCAGGGAAAATCATGTGCACGTCAACGATATGTGCTGAACCGTAACCTGAAATGGAAGCGTCATGATTGCGAACATAAGAAATTTTGGCCTGCTGCCAGTATTTCATATTCCTGGCAACAGGAGCATTGTTGATGCCGTTCATATATTTGATATTACGCTGAATGGCAGAAATATCGCCTGAAATTTCGCCGGGGCGGGTCAAATCAGGAGCAAGATTGCCTCCTTCAGCGAAAAAGAACAGTGAAGTTGCTCTGCCGCGGATAGTTTCAATAGTCAGCAAATTGCGGCCTTTTCTGCCCTTGCCGCTGAATGTCAGAGTATTGAATAATGCACCGTTGCCGACAGGGTAAGTGCTGTAAATTAGTTCTCCGTTCAAATAAGCAATAAAATACCAGTCAGCACCGGCTGAAAAAATAACTTCACGCTCTGTTTCAAGTTCAAATTCATAGTAGACAAAACTTCTGTCTTTCATGACAGTTGTGATGCCATCGATTTCGTCAAGTTGAACAAAAAGACTACCGGTGGTGAATTTAACGGCATCGGAAGGAATTGCATTCAGATTTTCGGGACAGGCTTTACGGCTGAGGTACAAAGTTCTTTCATTACTCATGATTTGCTCCTGCAATATATTGATTTTAGGTTGTTTTTCAAGAATTTTCAATACTATATTACAGGAAAAGTACTTTTCAAGCAGGCAAAAAAATTATTTCATTTTTTTTTATTCACATTCTTGAAAAATGTTTTTTCGTATGCTATATTAGAACAACGTTGTTCTATTAAAAGGAAAGAAAAAAATTATGCGTCCACCTGAAAAAACTCTTAAATTATATCAATCTTTGAAGTCAGATATTCTTAACGGCAGACTGGAAATCGGCAGCCAGCTGCCGTCGGAAGATGTTTTCGCTCAACAACTTGGCGTCGGCAGAATCACTCTTCGCAACGCTCTTGTAAAATTGGAAAATGACGGTTTGATCGACCGTTTGAAGCGTAAAGGAACTTTTGTCCGCGGCGACCGCAGCAGGTCTGATGGCGAAAAAGTCATTTCGCTCCTTGTTCCTTATCCGAAGTATATGACCGAAAATCAGCAAAGCAATATTTTCAGGATGTTTTCGCTCTTTTTCTACGGTGCAGTCCGGGGTGCGGCAGAAAAAGGTTTCCGCTTGGAGCCGCTGGTATTTTCACGCACCAACAGCAATCAGGATATAGATTTTCAGGCCTTAAATCATATCAATTGCAATTCGAGGATTCTGGTCTATAATTACTGGTATCACACCGCATTTGATTTTTTCCGTGAACGCAATGCCAAAGTCGGAATTTATCTGGACTTTGCATTACCGTCGGCACTGGACAAATATTGCAGCAGCTGGATAACAGCCAGATACAATACCATTTCAGCTTACAATGAAAGTCTCAAACTCCTCCATGACCGCAACTGCCGCAAAATCCTCCATATAACATGGCGATCCAATGTCAAAACGCCGGAACGCACAATTACAGAAAAGTCAATTATTGAAGAAATCGCACAGAAAAATGATATTGAAATAATCAATTACTGTTTCGATATCCTGCCGGATATGGCAAATGCCAAAGTTTATATTGAAAAAATCCGGGAACTCTACAAAACACACAAATTTGACGGCATTGTAACTATCGGTTTGCCGCAATATCTTACACTTTACGGCAATCTTTATGATACTTTGGGCCTTCCGCATGATGTCAAAATCCTTCTGTTCAAAGATTACTCCAACTATTATTTGAATACCTCTCCGCAAATAAGTATGTTTGATATTGATATGGAGCATATCGGTTATGAACTTGCCGGACACCTCGCAGATGCGGATTACAAACCATGCCAAATCCTTTACAAACCTGAATTGAAAGACCGTGAATCGACCGGCGGCAAACACATACTGCTGCCGCATGAAATATGGCAGAATGAACTTACATTCACAACAATATAAACTTTCACGAAAGGAAAAAATTATGAAAAAGACATTCACATTGATTGAATTACTCGTGAGTAAAACTTGTCAAATAGGTGTTTTGCCGTTGTATTACCTCAAAAAAATCTATAAAAACAACACATCCTTACGCCCGGCAGGGCGCACTTCACGCAGTTTTGACAATTGTCAAAACTGCTCTTCACACCTTCACATCTTCACTCAATCAGCGTTCACGCTGATTGAACTATTGGTCGTAATCGCCATTATCGCAATTCTTGCCGGAATGCTGCTGCCTGCTTTAAACCGTGCCAGAGATACTGCCCGTTCTGCAAAATGTATCTCAAATTTAAAACAAGTCGGCATGATTGTTCTGCTTTATGCAGACGATTATGACGATTATTTTCCCGGCAATACAACAACTTCACCGACTTTCTATGCTCTGCATCTTTTTTACCGGACAGGTTATTTGAAAAGCATGAATATCACTGTTTGTCCATCATTTTTTCCCTATGTCTATGATCCTGATGCCGATCCGGAAAATTACCTTGCCATGACCTACGGGACAACCACTACCGAAGGTTACGGTGCTCCCTCAAGCAGACATTATCAGAGATTACGCAAATTTTATAAATCATACTGGTACAAAGATACTGAAGTCCCGCCGTCGCCAAGTATGCAGATCATGTATGCAGATACAATTTCCGGATCAGGCAAAGCCAAGCAAATCGCAATTTTTCAATGGGAAAATGAAAATACTGCAACTACAAACGCCCTGCATTTGCGGCACAACAGAAAAGCCAACGTTCAGCACCTCGACGGCAGTGTCGGTTCATACAACAGACAGGACATAAAAAACCGCTACAAATTTTTTGCCAAAGGATACAGCGGCAATGGTTACTCTCCCTGCGTCAGATATAATTATAAGGAAATTGTACAATGAAATGCAAACAAATTTTCATACTGCTTTTGTCATTGATTCCCGGTGTTTACGGAGCAGATTTTTTTCTGGTCAGAGACGGTCATGCCGCAAGTCAGATCGTATTTGAATCCGCTCCTGACAAAGATATTGCAAATCAGATAAAACTTTTCAATTCCCACCTCCGCAAAATTTGCGGCACAACTCTGCCGACCGGAAACCAAAAACTTGCCAATACAATCCGTATCAAAATTACTCCGACAGCAAAACTCGAAAACATTCATGACTGGCAAATTACTTTTCCGTCAGAAAATGTCATGCAGATAACTGCCGGAAAATACGCTTTTTTTGATGCAGTCATTGCCTTGCTGGAAAAAACTGCCGACTGCCGTTTCCTCGGGGTTGAAAACTGTATGTTTCAATACAAAGAAATGAAAAATCTTTCACTTGAAATTGCAGATTTCAAATCACCGGACGGTTTTTCTTTTTACCGCAGTATCTGGCTGGCCCCCAATCACCGTGCAGAATTGAGCCTGCAGGGAAATCCGCATTTCAAATATTCTCACGGCATTCCGGTTTATGCCTTTCCTGCCGAAAAGTACAAAAAAGACTGGCCCGAAGTGATCATGCCCGTTTTCGGCGGTAAAAAACTCAAAAAACCTGCACAACTTTTCTACTGCTGGCAGCCGTGTTACTCCAATCCGCAAACCGCCGAAATCGCTGTTGAAAACATTTTGGAAAAACTGGCATCCAAACCTGAACTGTCCATAACTCTCGGTGTCAATGACAACTTCGGATACTGCCAGTGCAATGAATGTAAAAAAATGGACCGCAATGCCCGGAAATCAATTTTCAGCAATGACCCTCAAAATCACTCCGCAAGTTATTACACATTTGTAAATCGTGTGGCAGAAGCTGTCTGCAAAAAATATCCCGACCTCCGCATCGGTGTGCTGGCATATTTTGATACTGTCATGCCGCCGGATTTTCCGCTTCACAGCAATATCGTACCAATGCTGACACTTGATACCGTTCAGGGGGCAATCAATCCGGAAACGAAAAAAAGACATTTTGATATAATCTCTCAATGGAGCAAAAAAGTTAAAAATATCGGTATCTGGGAATATTGCTGGGGCAGAAATTTTCTCATTCCCAGAGTGAATTTCAAACATCAATCGGCAATGATGAAACATTTGCACGCCAACAATGCCGAAGCATATTTTGCCGAAAACAGCCTTATGGCAGATTCACTTGACGGTCCGAAAATCTACATCACCAGCCGGCTGCTCAAAGACCCGACAGAAAATATTGACAAAATCCTTGAGGAATACTACAACCGATTTGCAGGTCCCAAAGCCGCTCCGTATCTGAAGGAATTGTATAAACGCTGTGAAGATTTCTGGACATCGGCAGAACTGAAAAATTCTCCAGCCTACCGCACCAGCGAATATGTTTACGCCTATCCGACCAGACTTTATATGTTTTCACTAAAGCCCGGTTTTACCCGTGAACTCCTGAATCTGGCACGCAAAGTTTACGAAAATGCCGAAACATTGCAGGACAAAAAACGTGCGGAAATACTCTGTTATCACTTTGAACAAGTTGATGCAGAAGCCTCATTCGGAGCATGGGCGTATACTGCCAAAGAGAGTGGAGAAATCATGTCCGAAACAGATGCAATCGCATATTTTAATATGCTGCAAAAGGAATTTCCACGCTTGCATAAACAATACAAACACGCAGAAAAATACTTTTTAAAAGCGGACGTTCAGCCTAAATTCAGCAACTATGCCGCTCAAAAACTTTTTGAACGTGATATTGCAAAACTGCTCGGCAACGGCGTCGCAAAAACTTTTGCTTTCATAAATTCTCCTGACGTGGCAAAAGCAGCCCAAAAAGCCGCTCAAGTTGAAAATTTTCCGCAGAAAGTCAAGGAACTGATTCAAAGAATGCAGAAAAATGAAAATATCTTTTCCGGCAGAAATTTTGCCGCAAAACCCGAAACTTTGAAAATTTCTGATTCCGGTGTGAAATATGAAATTTCCTCCGAACTTCTCTGCAGCAATCAAAAAACTCTGAAACTTCATTCCGTATATCACAAAGAAACGGCAAAATTTATTCTGACTGAAAATCTTATGCCCGGAAAATATGCTGTTTCTATGAAAATTTTCACCAACTCAAAGCAGGGCAGAGCCGATCTCTGCTTCTGGCCGACACAGAATAGTTGGGAGGAGATGCGGCAATTTCCACTGCCGTGCGGAAAATGGCAGTCTATGTCAAAAGTTTGCACCATCAGCGGCAAAAAAAGCAAAAAAGCAAATATTTTTCTGCGTTTTACCAATTTCAAACCGAACGAAGCCGTTTATATCGGCGATATCCGACTGGTCAAAATATCTGAATAAAACTTATGAGCGATAATATTTTCAGAAATGCAAAATGGATTTATGACCCGACGCATAACGGTCAGCCGATGCAGCCGGTAAGTGCTTTTGTCCGTGATTTTGCAGTAAATAAAACAACAACGGCAACTCTGCGATTAAGTGCCTGCGGCATTGTCCGCCCCTTGCTTGACGGCCAGCCCATAACGGATGAATTATTTCTTCCCGGATGGACGGATTTCAAACTTTTCCGTGAATACAGAGAATTTGAAATACCTCTTGAATGCGGCAGACATACACTCACGCTCGAACTTGCTGACGGCTGGTTTGCCGGTCATATCTCATGGGGAAATAATGAAAATAAACCGCCATGCGTGATTGCAGAACTTGTCTTTGACAATAATATTGTCTGTACGGATGATTCATGGCAATGTTCCAATAAAGGAAAATTTCTTTACTCTGATATTTATATGGGAGAATATTGCGACCCGTCAATTCCGTATCAGGATTTTCATATTGCGGCAATCACCAATGACATGAAACCTGAAAAATACAGCGGCGTTCCGGTCAGAAAAATCCGCAAATATCCGGAAATGGCAAAAAACGGCAATATCGTTGATTTCGGTTTTAACATCACAGGGTATGCCGTTTTAAAAATCACAGCCCCAAAAGGGCGTAAAATTGTCATTCATTATGCAGAAGTTCTTGATTCAAACGGAAATCTTTACCGTCAGAATCTCCGCAGTGCCACTTCAGAAGATATTTATATATCTCCCGGAGGCACAACGATTTATGAACCGTCATTCACATTTCACGGCTTCCGTTATATTGAAGTTTCGGGAGCGGATGATTTTACGGCTGAAGCATGGCTGCTCCACAGCGATTTTGCTTTTCACAACCATTTTGAAAGTTCATCACCTTTGCTGAATCAACTGGTAAAGAATATTGAACTTTGCTGGCGGGACAATGCTCTGGAACTGCCGACTGACTGTCCGCAGCGTGATGAACGCCGCGGCTGGCTCGGTGATGCTCAAATTTTCTGTCAATCGGCGTTATATCTTGCCGATGTCAAAGAATTTTTCCGCCATTTTCTCAAACTTATCCATGCGGCACAGCGGCAGGACGGAGCATTTCCGACTCTCGTTCCTCTGCCATATTGGGGGTACGGACAGGCCGGCTGGAGCGATGCAGGTGTTATTATTCCATATGAAATCTACCGTTTCACGCAAGATATTTCAATCCTTGAAGAAAACTATTCTGCCATAAAAAAATATATCGCCTACAACCGCAACCGATATGAAAAAGGGCAATTTTTGGAAGCCGGACACGGTGATTGGCTCAATCTGGACGCTCCAACCGACAAAGAATTGCTCGGTGACGCTTTTTTCGCTCACAGTACGGTACTTGCAGGTAAAATCGCAGAAATCTTGCATGATACGGCAACCGCAAATGATTTGAATGAACTTTTTGCTGAACTCAAAACTCAATTCATGCAAAAACACTCTGACAAATTGACCTCGCAAAGTGCCTGTGCAATTGCCTTGCATTTTGATTTGCTTGAAGGAAATTTGAAGCAGAAAGCCATTGATTTTCTCGTTCATGATATTACAATAAATCGCAATTTGCATCTCTCAAGCGGTTTTTTGGGGACGCCATATCTGCTTCATGCACTCTCCGACAACGATCACAATGAACTTGCATGGGCATTGCTGGAACAAACGACTTATCCTTCGTGGCTCTATCAGGTCAAAATGGGAGCAACGACCATGTGGGAACGCTGGGACTCGCTGACTGAAAAAGGTTTTGCCAAATCCACGATGAACTCGTTCAACCATTACGCTTACGGCAGTGTTTATGACTGGCTCATCGGCAAAGCTGTCGGCATTCAGCCTGACTTCAGCATTGACCCGCACCCGGGCGGCTCTCTGAAGTACATTGAAGCAGCCTACCGGAATCTGACCGTCCGCTGGGAAAAACTCGATGACAACAATATCCGCTATACTGTCAATGTGCCGGAAAATACAATCGCAAACTTCCGCGGCAAAAAACTTGCAAGCGGAATGCATACATTCATTTGCCGGAAATAATCCAAGTTGCAAAACTACAATTTTTTGTTTTTCCATCTGCCGGTAAAAAGATAGGCAAAGCAGATAATTGAAGCAGTCAGCTGATAAATGATTTCAACCGTCCACGCAACTGCCGGAGTTGAACGCATTCTGATAATTATCAGCCATACGAAAAAGACGTACAATGCCAGATTGACAGTTTCAATAACAACTGTCGTTTTGACCGCTCCCGTACCCGAAACAACATTGAACAGAATAAATGCGAATATCTGAAAAAAACTCGCAATATTCATAACATAAACAACATTTACAGATGCTTTGATAAGTTCGTGATTATCTGTATAGATACGCAGTGTTTCCTGTGGAAAAATCGAAAAAATTATCAGCATCGGCAGTACGATTGCAGTGCAGGCCAGACTTATTTTGCCGATAAGACGCCACACCTGATCGACTTTTTCCGCACCGATAAGATTGCCGGTCAATGAATTTGCCGCTGTCGCACAGGCATGGATGACCATAAACGGCAACGCCGAAAGCGACCGTGCAAGATTTATGACCGCCAGCGACCTTTCACCCAGATGCTCGACCGCCAGAAAAAATAAAAACCATATTCCAACCGACAAAAAAGGCTGAAGCATCATCCAGAATGAAACCGCAAACACTTTTTTGAGAATACTGATTTTGCAGAAAGCCTTCAAACAATGAAATCCGTATTTTACAACATCGACCACTTTCAGCGAATAAACAATATAACACAGCAATGAAATCGCTTCGGAAATGCTTGAGGCTGTCGCCGCTCCGGCAATACCCATTGCAGGCAATCCGAACTTGCCGAAAATCAATGCGTAATTTAGTACAAAGTTTGAGCCGACCATGGCAATTGATGTGTATGTCAATATTTTAGTTCTGGCAATTCCGACATAAAACGCCCGGAAAATTGCCGCTCCGAATGCAAAAAACAGCCCGTATGCACGATAATTCATATACTGAATCGTCGAATCGCATATATCTTTGGATTTGATTATTTCTGCCAGAATCGACGGTGAAAAACAGCGGATAAAAATTATCAATATCACCGACAGCAGCAGCAGAAAAAAACCGCTTGCATAACATATCGATCCGATTTTTGAAAAATTTCTCTCCCCATTGCGTCTGGCAATCAATATCTGTGCTCCGAAACTGAAACCTGATCCCAGCACATAAAATACGAGAAAATAAACCGTTCCCAATGCCGATGCACCCAGTGCAACTTCGCTGACCCGCCCGAGAAATGCGGTATCAGTCATCCCGATAATATGCTCCATAAGCATACTCAACAAAATCGGAATCGTAACCGCATATATTTTTTTATACGAAAAACATCCCTTTCTGTCAAATTCTGCATAATTTTTCATAACTTCACTCAATAACTTTATGTCTTTTTTTCTGCAGTTTGAGCTGACTTATTCCCGCAGAGTGCCGTTGCCGACAGCAACCCATTTGTAAGTGCAGAGTTCTGCAGGTCCGACAGGACCGCGGGCGTGGAGTTTGTCTGTACTGATACCGACAACAGCGCCCATTCCGTAGTCTCCACCGCCGGAAAGACGGGTCGAAGCATTTACCAGTACAGATGCGGAATCAACATTTGCTATGAATCTTGAAGCAAGTTCATCCGATGAGGTTATAATGCCGTCGGTATGTCCGGAGCCGTGTTCTGCAATATGTTCCATTGCGTTGTCAATACCGTCAACAATGCGTATGGATAGGATATTGCCGAGATATTCGGCATCCCAGTCTGCCGGAACAGCAGGAATGCAGTCGGGGACTTCGGCACAGAATCTTTCACAGCCGCGTATTTCAACATTTTTTTCACGCAGAGCCTGAGCAATTCTCTGTTTCAGGAGTGCAGGAGCATCACGGTCGATAAGCAGAGTTTCAAGAGCATTACAGACCGCCACATTCTGACATTTTGAATTTATGACCAGTTTGACTGCCATATCAATATCAGCATCATGAGCAATATACAAGTGACAGATCCCGTCATAATGTTTGAGTACAGGAATGCGTGTTCCCTCTGAAATTGCCTGAATCAGACTTTTGCCGCCGCGTGGGATTATGAGGTCGATATATTTATCCTGCTGCAGAAGTTCATTGACTGCATTTCTGTCGGCAGTGGGAATAAGCTGAATGACATCTTCGGGCAGACCTGCTTCACAGGCGGCGGAACGCATTGCCTCTGCCAGAACCATATTTGTTCTCAAAGACTCAGACCCGCCTTTGAGGATGACTGCATTACCGCTTTTCAAAGCGACGGCCGCCGCATCGGAAGTCACATTGGGACGTGCTTCATAAATCATTGCCAGGACGCCTATTGGGACCGCAACTCGCTTGACGTCAAGACCGCTCGGCATTGTGCGGTGTTCAATAACTCTGCCGACAGGATCCGGCAGAGCCGCCGCTTCCTGCAAACGTTTGACCATGTAATTGAATACTTTTTCATCCACTTTCAAACGTTTCTGGAATGCATCCGAAAGACCTGATGCACCCGCAAGGTCGGCGGCATTGGCTTTTAACAGAGCCTCCTTGCATTCAATCAATTTTCCAGCCATGCGGTTGAGTGCATCGGCACGGGCAATGGAGGGAATGACACGCAGCAGACCGGATGCGATTTTGGCACGGTATGCAATTTCTTCAATTACAGTCATAAAAAACTCCTTCAGGGCTTTTTGATATATTCAAGCAGTTTGTTGGTCATGTGCATAAAACCGAGATCGTTGGGATGCAGATACTGATCTTTGAAAAATCCGGGTTCATGCGGCAGAAGTTCCATTCCGTCAATGACATTGAGCATACTGAATTGACGGCAGACATCAAAAATTATACTGCGGGCATTGTCAAATGTTCCTGCTGCAGTTATCCGGTCTGTATCTGCACGCCAAACCGGAACGATCAGATAAAAAACAGCATCCGGATAAAGCGACGTGATTTTTTCCAGAAAAGCCGGTGCATTGCGTTTCAAATCTTCTTCTGAACGTTTGTTCCAGTCATTTGTGCCGTATGCAATGGTTATCACATCCGGTTTCAGCGGTTCAAATTCATCGAAATAAGCCGGATTGAAAATCTCTCCTCCGATCGCTTTGTTGTACATTTCGGCATTCAGTTTATCTGCCAGCTGATTGGCGTATGACAATGAAGGGTATTGAGCATCGTATCCGTGTGTGATCGAATCGCCCCAGCAGACCATGGTGAAATCTTTTTGAACAGGTTCAATGAATGATGCACCGTCAAAATTAAGTTCCTGCAGTATAAATTGTGCCATGGTCGGGAGATATACTGAAACACGGTTTTTCTGTCCGTCCAGTTTGACTGTCATTTCAAAATCGGGATTTTCAAAATAATCTTCAGTGCCTTCATGCCGGACAATGATGCCGTTGACTTTTACATCCAAATAGGCATATTTACGGCTCGCACCCCTGCGGAATAAGCCCTTGATACGGAAACTTGCCGCATCAGTGACAAATTCAAAACGCATACCGGCAGTTGAATATGGTTTGAAGGTATAATCCTGCGAGGTGTTCAAACAGGCTTTGCCCTGACATTCTGTCATACGGTAAAAGCAGTAACCCTCTGCAGTTTCAGCAATTTTTATTGCACCGTGAGTGATTTTTTTCAATAATTCCAAATCAACGGACATAACAACCTCTGCAAATTATTTTAAAAGATTTACCAGATCGGGAATGACTTTCTCAAAACAGACTCCGTACCAATGTTCTTCCGGAGTGACCGGAATTGCCAGACAGACAACATCTGCAGCGATTGCAGCTGCCTGCAAAGCAGTTTTGCCACGCATCAAAGCTCCGGCAAAAACAGAAGCGAACAAATCGCCTGTACCATGAGAACTTCGGGTGAGTTTTTCATTGAAATCATATTCGATTTTATTGCCGTCACTGATTGCACAGCCAAGAAGTCCGGGCTCATAGGAAACTCCGGTCAGAATGACATTTTTTGCCCCGAGGCCGTGAAGTTTTTTTATCATATTTTCGATAAATTCACGGTCGTATCCTTCAAGTTTGCACTCTTCACCGACCAACAGAGCTGCTTCGGTCAGATTGGGCATGATATAATCTGCACCGTTGCAGAGTTTTGCCATTTTCTGCGGGAAATCATCTTTGAAACCGGGATAGAGTTTGCCGTTGTCTGCCATTACGGGGTCAACGATACGGACAGCCCCTTCTGCGGCACAGTTCTGCATAATATCGAGAATGGGCTGAATCTGATTTTCGCAGACATAACCGGTATAAAAAGCATCGAATTTCAAACCGTTGTCGTGCCAGCTTTTTTCGATTGCACCCATATCATCAGTCAAATCACGGAAGGTGTAATTTTTGAAACCTGCGGTATGAGTTGAGAGGACTGCTGACGGCAATATTACAGTTTCAATACCGCACGCAGAAATTATCGGCAATGCAACAGTCAGAGAACACTGCCCGAAACAGGAAATATCCTGGATTGTAAGAAGTTTTTTGCTCATGTTTTTCCCTTTTCTTTTTTTAATAATATAATCTTAATATAGCACAGATAATATTTTTTACAATTATTTTTTCACTTTAATATTCTGTGAATACAAAGAGTTTTGCATTCATTTGTCAATCGCTCTGTTCTTATTGCCTGAAGACAGTTGCCGCATTTTTTTTACGCTATGTTCCCAATACGGGGAGATATCTGTATCTTGTGTTTTTTTGCAGGGGCTTACGCCGCCCCTGCACCCGGCGCCGGGTACGACCCGGAGCGATGTGACGCTGGCGCGTGAGTGTCAGCGGCTGGGTACGTCAGGCT
>JAFVUZ010000201.1 GCA_017502435.1 Lentisphaeria bacterium | reverse complement strand
TCGCATGACATTGGATGAAGTTATCCGTGACGATGAGATTTATTCGGTAATGGAACACGATTTGGATAGGGAAAATATTGCCTTATCTTTGGTTTCCGTGCGTTTTATCCGCATTATGTTGGAAATTGAACTGAACGGAAACAAACGGCGCATGGCGATTGAATTGACAAAAAACAGCTGTACGCTGAAAAGCAATGCAGATGATTTGAGAAAAATCGGTGAACTTTTTATACAGGAGCATGAAATCGATGTGCAACCAAACCTCTTTTGAAAAACTGTTGGACTTCGGCTTTTCGCCGGATGTAATGGATCTTGATTATCCCAGCCTTGAAACAAACCGGATAAATCCGGAAGCATGGGCTCAATTTGGGATGTTGAAAAAACGCCCTATTGATAATATGGTGCGATGCCGGTACTGTGACACATTTGTTCCTGTCAATGCAACAGAAACAAAGAACGGTATCATTCTCCGGGCGGATTGCTATGAATGTGGAAGATATGATCTGTTTCCAGAGGAAACTGTTGTATGGCGGGTTGATTACACTCCAGTATTTGAATCAGCCCGAAAGTCATTGAATTGTTCCGGCGAAATAACGGAGATACTTCCACACATTCTGTGGAGTCTTGGTCGAGCCCCCATTGGCGGACAATCACGGGAGATATTCGCCTGTGCCGGAATAAACAGTTATTATAATGATGAGATCATGAAACATCTTCCGGATGGGAAAACGCCTATATTACTGATATTCGGTGACAAAGTCTTTCCGCACAAGTTGGGGAATTTTTCTTCTGACAGAGTTTTTAAGTTTTCGCATCTTACCCGGATTCAGGATGGAGCAATATTTTTTGATGCATCGCATATTCATGCACAGATAGCTACATTGGCCACATTGGAAGAACCGCCTGCAAAGATTTACGGACGGAACAGTAAAATTGGTGACATTGCTATAAAATTAAAAACTGAACTCCGTCAATTCATGTGTGGTATTTATTCTGCTATGGAACAAGCCGAGAGGTCTGGAAAAGATTATCATTTTAACGGGATAAAGCAAAATGAGTTGGCGGCTGCAATCGGAGCAACTCCCGTCATCGTCAATCGGGCATTAAAAAAAGATATGGAATTAAAAGCGCTTTTTGATGCAGCAAATAATCCGCAAACAGCCTACAACTATGGTCGAAAAGCAATGAGATAAAATTCTCTACTTCCAACTTCCGCATTCAGTTTAGTTACTGAGTGCGGATTTTTTTTGCCCATTTGATTTCAAAATTTCATTTGTCGTTGTTTCGTGAAACTGATATTTGAAATTTTGAAATTTTATTTTTCTGCATACCAACAAGTTACAACTTCCTTTTCTGTTACAGCCGTTTTTTCGTGAAATCTCCCGGATTGGTCGAGCCCAACGCAATGGTGCTGCGGGCGATAACCCCAAGGAGATAAAAATGGGTACGACCAATTTCGAAGAAGTGTATGCAAACGCATACGTCCGTGAGTCCGTGGAAACGCTGGTCGCAACGACAGCACGCCAGTATCCGATGCTTGCCAATTATCAAGATGATATCCGGCAGGAACTCTGGCTGGCGATCAACAAACACCTGCCAAAATTTTCTCCGGACAAGAGCACTCTTAATACTTTTTGTCGCATGGTTCTTGAAACAGCGTTGAAAGAAATTCGACGTTTTTACTTTACCAACAAATCAATCGCAACTCGAAATACTTCTGAACTTTCGTTGGATTATAGTACTGAATTTGAAAAAAACGATATACATCGCCAAACAACGATTGCAGATGTCCGTATCGTGTTAAACACACTCTCCCCCATGCACAAATCAATTTGCAAACTTTTAATGGATGGTTTCCAGATGCGTGACATCGCTCGCTATCATAATTTATCTGTGGGAGCCCTTTATAAATTTCACCTTAAAAAAATCAAAGATGCATTTGTGGAAGCAGGATTTTGAGATTTTTTCAAAAAATAGGTGAACATTTTCAAAGTTTTCGCATATGTACTGGGTGCTGCCACCAAAACAAAGGAACGTAATCATGAACATCAACTTTATCATCAATGAACCGGCGAGTGAATATCATGCTCGCAGTCGCAGCGGAGAATTTATGTCCAGCCATCTTCTGGCAGACTTCCGGGAATCTCCAGCTCTCTACCGCAAGAAGGTCACCGGCGAGATCGAGGATAAAGACTCCTCCGCTTTCGTGATCGGACGCGCCGCCCACTGCCTGATCCTCGAAGGCCGCAAGGCATTTGACCGGGACTATGTGGTTTCTGACGGTCCCATCAATCCCCGGACTGGCGAAGCCTATGGCAGAACAACCAAGGCTTTTGCAGAATGGGCAGCAACACAGGAGCGAGAGGTGATTTCCGGAAAGGACTTCGGTTTTATCTCCCAACTGCAGACCAGCGTTTGGCTGCATCCAGTCGCAAATGATCTTCTGGCACACGGCGTTTCGGAAGGTGTGGTACGGACAAACTATTGCGGCGTTCCCTGCCAAATCAGGATGGACTGGTTCAGCCCGGAACACGGTCTGGTGGATCTCAAAACCTGCGACCAACTGAAATGGTTTGAATCAGACTGCCGCCGTTACGGATACATCCATCAGCTGGCGTTCTACCGGGCAATCATCCGTCAGGTCACCGGAGAAACCGTCCCGGTTAAAATCATCGCAGTGGAAAAGAATGAACCTTTCGCCTGCGGTGTGTGGAAGCTGGGGGAGGAAATGCTTGATCTGGTTGAACTTTACAATCAGAAAGCTCTGCTCTCTTACCGTGAATGCTGTGCTACTGGCAATTGGCCCACCGGCTATGAAGAAATCCGTACCATCGCATCACTATAACTCTAACATAAAGGAAAAACACTATGGGAATGCTTGATAACATTCAAACCGGCAAAGAAAACAAACCGCCCCGCATTATGATTTACGGCTCGGAGGGGGTGGGCAAATCCACCTTCGGGGCATCCGCACCTGACGCCGTCTTTATCCAGACGGAAGACGGACTTTCAGAGATAGACTGCAAAAAGTTCCCCTTGGCGCACACTCTTGCCGAGGTCGTCAGCGAACTTACAGCTCTGCGTGATGAGCAGCACAGTTTCCGCACGGTAGTCATCGACTCCGTTGACTGG
>JAFVUZ010000200.1 GCA_017502435.1 Lentisphaeria bacterium | reverse complement strand
TTTGAAACGCTGATTTTTTATTTTATACAGTTTTTTTCATGGACAAAAAAAATGGTGGATCCAGACGGACTTGAACCGCCGACCCGGAGATTATGAGTCACCTGCTCTAACCGACTGAGCTATGGATCCACGTAAGAGGTTGCTTTTGGGAAAAACTGGTACGCAAGAGGGGACTTGAACCCCTACCCCGTAGGACCGGAACCTAAATCCGGCGCGTCTGCCAATTTCGCCACTTGCGCAGCCTTAACATTTATACAATATAATACCTTTTTTTTATTTTTCAAATCAATATTCTTGTTTTTTCCTGTTTTTTTCATTTGAAAATTATTCCAATGATGATATATTTATGTTATTATGATAGATACAGAGAAAGATACTAAAAAACAGGTTGAGAAGGCGTTGCTGGTCGGTTTCAGAAATTCTTCATGTCCCGAAAGCACTCTTCAGGAACACCTTGACGAACTCGCTGAACTGGTTCATACATTGGGAATCGGTGTCGGCGGGTCTGTTTGTGCATTGGTCAAAGAACCGTCGGCAGAGTTTTATGTCGGCTCCGGCAAAGCAGCTGAAATCATTAACAAAATGCACCACCTTGAATGCGACTCGCTCATTTTCAATACCCCCCTCACCCCGTCTCAACAGCGTAACTGGGAACGCAAAGCCAAAGTCTGTGTCGTTGACCGCGAAGAGATAATCATAGATATTTTTGCCTCAAGAGCTATCACCAGAGAAGCTGTTCTGCAGGTCGAACTCGCCCGCATGAAATATTATCTGCCGCGTCTGGCAAGAGCATGGACTCACTTGTCTCGTCAGCGGGGCGGTGCCAAAGGTACGCGAGGCGAAGGCGAAACTCAGATCGAAGTTGACCGCCGCATGATCAAACGGGAGATTTCTCAACTCACAAAAGAACTTGAAGAAGTCCGCAAACAGCGTTCAACTCAACGTAAACTCCGTGAACGCAGTTCCGTACTGCATTGTGCGATAGTTGGCTATACAAATGTCGGGAAATCATCCATTCTGCGGGCACTTTCCGGAGCCGGAGTGCTGGTCGAGGATAAACTTTTTGCCACTCTGGACCCGACTACCCGCAAAGTAACTCTGCCGAACAACCAGAAACTGCTGCTGACCGATACAGTCGGCTTTGTCCGTGATCTGCCGCACGATCTGGTGGAAGCATTCAAATCAACACTGGAAGAAGCTGTACTTTCTGACTTTCTGATGCTGGTGCTGGATATTTCAAGTCCGATAATTTTTGAGCAGTGGGAAACCACTCTTCAGGTTTTGCACGAACTCGGAGCTCAGGACAAAAATATTCTGGTCGTCCTCAACAAAATTGACAAAATAAACGAATCTGATGAAATTTTTGCCATAGCCAAATCCCGTCTTGTGGCGTCCGACGGTGTGTATATCTCAACCAAAACCGGCAAAAATATGGATATGCTGGTCAAAAGATTGTCCGAAATCGTGGACGAAAGACTTGATTCAGTCAAACTGCAAATCCCGCCGTCACGTCATGATCTGGTCGCATTTGCCCGCAAGCAGGGAGCCATCCGGAGTGAACAATATGACGAATTCGGCAACCTGACACTCGAAATAAATATTCCGAAACAATATTTTCATAAATTTGAACCCTTTATAATGGAAAAAACATCATGAAAAAATTCCTGTTGACAACTCTTTTATTCATCTGTGCGTTTTCTTTCACCTTTGCCGCAGAAAAAGTTGACCCGTGGGTACAGTGGCGAAAAGGTTACGAACTTTTTCTTGAAGGCGATAAACATATGCGGCGTAATGAATTAGAAGAGGCACTGTCGTCCTACAAACGCTCCCGCGACACATACCGCATGGTCCTGGAAGCCAATACCGGCTGGAACAAAAACCTGATCAATTCAAAAATTTCAGCCTGCGAAACTCAAATCATTAAAATCGAAAAGAAACTCCGTGAATCAGGCAAAAAAATATCTTCTGCCACCATTTCCGATGCTCCGGCAGCCCGTACACAAACAGTTTCACGGCCTACATCATCTTCAGACGGAGAATATAAACGAAAATATTTCAATTTGTACATTGAGGTCGAAAACCTCCGGAAACAACTCCGTACCCAAG
Organism: Lentisphaeria bacterium; assembly: GCA_017502435.1. Taxonomy (GTDB): domain Bacteria; phylum Verrucomicrobiota; class Lentisphaeria; order Victivallales; family Victivallaceae; genus RGIG5270. The sequence continues at coordinate 2,603 of JAFVUZ010000200.1, read as the reverse complement.
CACAGGCAGTCAAAAATATCGATGCTCTCCTCAAAGAAAAACGACTTGCAGAAGAAAAAGTCTCCACACTTCAGCGTAACATCGAAAATCTCCAGAAACAGCTCATCCAACCGGAAAAAGAACTCAAAAATCTCCAAAAACAACTCATTGCTGAACGTATGAAAAACGAAAAACTCGTTCTCGCCCGTTCAACAGATACTTCAACCATTCAATCACTGCAAAACGAAATCAAAAAATTAAATACCGAAATCAATGCAATCAATCTGAAACTCAATGAAAGTAATGCCTCCAGACGCTCTCTCGATGACAATATCGGCAATTTAAACAGCAGAATCCGGAAACTTATCAATGAAAAAAACGAACTTAACGATAAGATAAAAAAATATACCGATGAAATTGCTTCTGTTCAAAAAAATTATGCTGATTCTCAGAAAGAAATCAAAAAACTCAATGCATGGATTGATGAACTCAACAAGAAAAAAGGAATCACCGAAAAACTTTCCAACGATATCGTTGCTGAAAACAGAAATTTGAAAAATCAGAATTCCGGTCACTTGCAGAATATCCGCAAGCTTGAAAATTCTATCAATGACCTCTCCGTCAAACTCAGAAAATTTGAACTTGATTATCAAAGTACATCCCAGAATCTTATATCAGCAACTGCCCGCACAAAAGCTGTTGAAGCAGAACTTAAAAATCTGCAAAATCTTTATATCAAACAGCTTAATGCAGAAAAACATAACGCTGCAGAACTTGAATCTCTGCGAAATGCCAATAAAAAACACACCGCCGACCTTCAGACATTTATCAATCGCAATGCAGAATTGACTGCTATGCTTGAAACTAAAGACTCCGCCAGTGCCGGATATGCTAAAAAAATCGCCGTCCTTGAAAAAGAAATCGAACAGAAAAATAAAGAACTCAAAAATGTCAATACTATCCTCAAAAATTCAGATATATCCGGCAATGCGAAAAAATTTGCAGATTTAAGCTCCTCATATACCAAACTTGAAAATGAAAACAAAGATTTAAAACTTAATGCATCCCGTCTGGAATCAGAAAAAAACGCACTCTATGCCGAACTCAATTCCGTCAAAAATGAACTTGCTATTTTCCGTTCACCCGACCGCAAAAATACAAAATCCGCCCCTGTTGCATCAAATAAAAACTCCGAAGATTATCAAAAACTGCTTGCAGCATATAATGAATTGAAAAATAAATATGATTTTCTCTCTGCAGAAATCGAAAGTCTCAACAAACCGCTTGCTGAAGTCGGCGAAAAAGAACCCGAAATCAATTCAGATAAAGAACTTGCAAACTTTTTGCTGAAAGCCGCCGAGGATTCCTCCAAAGCCGGAGATTTTATATCTGCAGCATGGTATTTCAGTGAACTCAAAAAGCAAAATGCGAAAAATCAATTCTATTCTTTGGGTCATGCATTTTACAGTACACTTGCTTCTGACCGTGCCAATGCAGAGAAAACTATTGCCGCACTTGCCGACAGCCGCGAAAAATTCATTCTTTCCGGGATCCTTGCTATGTTGAAAGGTGAACGCAAAAATGCCGCTGCCGCCCTCCGCCGTGCAGAAAAAGTGCAAACAGCTTCTGCAGAAGCCCTTGCATTATACCGCAAAGAACTGCCTTTGATTCTCGGCTTTTTTGATAAAAATGGAGATATGCAGGATAATATTTCCGCATTAAGAAGACTTCTTCGCTAAAAAAGTGCAATTTTTTTGAAAAAAATTCGAAATCTCACTTGAATTTTTCAAAAAATGAGCCATATTATGTAACACACAAAGAGATGTGCGTCTGTAGCTCAGTCGGTAGAGCAAGTGACTCTTAATCACTGGGTCCACGGTTCGAGTCCGTGCAGGCGTACCAATTAATATGGTGGTTGTAGCTCAGTTGGTTAGAGCGCCTGGTTGTGGCCCAGGAGGTCGCCGGTTCAAGTCCGGTCTACCACCCCATTTTTTTGCCTTGATTTCAAGGCAAAAAAACATGAAGCCTGTCAAGGCTTCGCTTAATACGCCGACAGGCGTGCTTCATAATCCGAAGGATTGCTTCATACGGCGAAACCGTGCTTCATAAACCGCCTTTTCAGATGAAGCAGCTTCATTCCATTCCGCTATGAAGCATTTGCTTTCGCAAATATGAAGCACAAGCGTCTAATGCCGCTTGTATTATAAGGTGTTTTTTAGAGTTTTCCCGAATTCCGGGCAAAAAAACATGAAGCCTGTCAAGTCTTCGCTTAATACGCCGACAGGCGTGCTTCATAATCCGAAGGATTGCTTCATACGGCGAAGCCGTGCTTCATTAACGCCCTGACGGATGAAAACTTGTCCTCATTGATTAGCAATACTCGCCAGCGGAATGTTCCGGGAAAATTGGTGATGATTATCTCATTGAAATTTCTCAATAAGTTTACTTCCGTTTGCAGTCAAGAGTTTCATATTCAAAATAAAATCAATTTTCTTGGGAAGAATCTCCGACTTGGTTGCTGTTTGGTATGCATGATAAGGATTCCACAATAACCAGGCAAAAGTTTCCGCACGATCGTGGTCCAATGATTTTTTTGCAAGTTTGGAAATATAATCCTGCGGAGA
>JAFVUZ010000199.1 GCA_017502435.1 Lentisphaeria bacterium | reverse complement strand
TCCTGCTTCACAGGGGAGATGAACTTTCCAACTTTTGCTCCAATCAAGGAGTTTCCGGTAAGCCGGCAAAAGAGATTTATCTTCCGGACCATATTGAATGAGCGTACTCACCCATATATTGCGGGCTGCGGTCCGCATCAATTCACAAATTAGAAACGGCGTATCGTCAGGAATCAAACTTTCAAGTTCAGGATATTTCAAGAGTTCCGGCAAGACTTTTTCTTTTTGATTTGTCCGGTAATAAAGTTCGGCAATATCAGAGCGGTGACGCACCAGAGAACGGAAATGCTGCAGCGTGGATAAGTGCAGTACATCCGTTTGAGCAATATATGCGGCACTTTTTTTCAAAGAATCAAGATATGTTTCCAGTTCCGGAGAGGTGAAAAATTTCATCGTGTATTCTTTTTCATCTGCGGGAATGGTATCTTTTTTCCAATCATATTTTCCGGAGTGTGGCGGATTGTACTTGGGATGTTTTGTATAAAACTCCGGATTGACCAGAACTTTCAATTCCGGAGGTTCTTGTGCAGCCACTTGAATAGGCTTGATACCAAGTTCGGCAGCTTTTTTCTCCATTGCATTTTTTGCCCATGTTCCGGTTCCCCATGCCGAAAGCCAGACGAGACACACAAATCCGGTAAAACTCCCGGCGAAAATGAGAATATTTTTCCATGACCGTTTTTCTGTTTTAAGAGTATGCCATAACCACAACAATGCACCGAGCAAATTCACGGCAAGCATAACATAAAACGCCGGTAGCATTGATATATCCGGACTGAACAGATCCTGGTTCGCAGTTGTAAAAAAGTTTACAAATGCGGCGATCCCGTAATATTGGGGAAGAAAAAGCAAATGCCCAATGAGGAAAGCAACTCCCAAAGTCCACAATAACGCCCAATACCATTTTGAAGAACTTTTCCGGCAGTTGAAGCTCCACAAAAAAAGAATAATGCCGCAGAAAAAAAAGGTTAGTCCAAGCTGCAGTATAATGTGCCATGGAATATTGATGGACTCTGCCATAAAAGAAAGATGCGGCTTTTGTTTCAAAAGGATTTCTTTTATTGCCCCTTTGCAGAAAAAGAGAACCCCTCCTGTCAGTGCAGATAACAAAACTCCACCCGCACTCCACAGCAAAGCGTTTTTGCGTTTTTCTGATCCACCAGCCATAAATGCAGAAATCAACACTCCGATAAAGGCAAGTACAAGAATAATAATCAACGCAGCCATATTTCTCCTTTTACCTTTTACATTGTAATGTCCAACCATCTCACAGGTAATATACCATCTCCCGCAAGCATTTACAAGTGCGAAAGGGAGAATGACAGTGATCAAATCAATTTGCTTTACTTTATGAGGCAATTTCAAAACTCCTCAAAAATTCTTGAAAATCATCGCTGCGATCTTAAAGCGGAGCGTTTTCGGTGGTTATTTATTCAATAGCCACGTTCAAACTACCGCTTTGATCTCATCAACGCTGATTTTTCAATCTCTTTTTGAATCAGTTTTGAAATTATCTCTTTATATTATGTGCTTTTTGAAAGTCAGAAACAGCTTTTTTGTATGATTTCAGATCCTTTAACGGTAAAATTCCGGCTTTCCATTCCGCTTCTTTCATACGATAGAGGTGATTCAAGCGTTTCCAATATTCTTTTATTAACAGTTCTTTTG
>JAFVUZ010000198.1 GCA_017502435.1 Lentisphaeria bacterium | reverse complement strand
GGGTATCGGAATCTTTTCCCTGCCCGAAAAGGAGATATGCTGCGTTATGAAATTGTCCTGGCATTGAAAGAAAATGATTTTGACGAAGCCTCCCGGCTTTTTATGGAAAACTTTACAGAGGACATCAGATCTGAGTATTGGCAATTTGCAAGCACCACTTTGCGTGAAAAAGATTTGCAGTTTTTAAGAAAAGATCCTCTGTATGCACCATTTTGCCAGGCATTGCTCCATCTGAAAAAAAATGAAGTAAAACAAGCTTGTGATATTTTGGAAAAAGCCGATACCGGAAATAATCATGCACTGTTGTTTTTTGCAGCAAAAAATCTTGCTGAAAATGGCAGAAATCAGGCAGCATTGAAAAAATATGCTCTGTTTCCGGAAAATTCCCGTTATCGAATTGTTGTTCTGTTGAATATGGCGGAACTGTATGCCGAAGATGGGAATATTGATCAGGCTTTGCTTTTATCTGCCAGAGCATATAATCTTGTTCCGTCAATGCCGGAAACCCAACTTTGTTATGCAGATAAACTCCACAAAAAGGGAGATTTGAAAACTATTCCCGATATCGTGAATTTATCATCATCCAACCCATTCAGACGCAGACTGGAACCTTTGTGGATCGCCGGAATGGAGCAGCGGATAAAAAATTGTAATATAAATACGCAACGGGAGAAAATCCGGGAGTTGTGCCGTCAGCTGCTGGTCATTGTTCCCGATAACAATATCGCACTTGAATATTTGAAAAAATTAAATAAGATGCCGCAGTGAAAATGAAGATATTTTTGAAAAGACTTGAAAAACATCCCCTGGGAGCGTTATATGGAACGCTTCTGGGGATTATTGCTTTTTCTGCGGCAGTTCCGATGTTTGCATCCGGGATGTATGATGCGGGTGCGATCGATTTGGCGATGGCAGGAATATTGATTGCATTTATGCTCAGAAAATTTATTGTTTCATTCCGGAGAGAGTCTGATTTTATTGAAAAATGCATTGCATGGGTAATTCTGATAATCGTTAATATTCTGGCTCTTTTGCCGACACAGGAATTTCCGGGAAGTTTGAGTACGGCAGTTGCCTTTTCATTGCTTATATGTGCATTTGTGCTTTATTTCAGCGGTTCATTGATTGCGGCAATTTGTGTAGCACCGACAGTGTGGTGCTGTGTTTTCATGCCTTATCATGAAGAATTTATGCTGATGTTGAGTTTTCCGCTGAGAGTGAGTGCGACAGTATTGAGTGCGGGCATTTTGAAATTGTGCGGCATCGGAGTAGTTTATTCAGGGACATCACTGACATTGCCGGGATTGAATATTGCCATAACGGATGCGTGCAGCGGCATAAATCAGTTGGATGCATTCATATTGATTGCTTGTATTGCAGTGCAGATACTTCATAAAAAAACGTTTTGGAAGGTTCTGCATTTTGCTTTTATAATTCCTTCAATCATTGCCGGAAACGCTCTGCGGATAGTTTTGACAGTGCTGTTGTACAACTGGCTGGGCGAAAGCGTGCTGCAAAATACATGGCATACGGGGCTTGGATATGTGCAGATTATTTTGGCACTGGCAATATTTCTTTTGTTCGGCAAAATGTTTCAGATAGAAAAAGCACTTGCAAAGGAGGAACAGGAATGATAAAAATAATTCTAATGTTTATTTCTGCAGTGCCGTTATTTCTGCATTCTCCGTATCTGCTGCAGGCATGGCGTGGTTCAAGACTTGACCATTGGGATTGGATTTTTTATATTCTGGCGGCAGTGGCGGCAGTTTTGGCGGTGCGTCAGGTGAAAATAGAAAAGTGTGATTATTATGGATTGCTGCTGTTGATTCCGATGCTTTTTCTGACCTTTTCGACTACATGGCACAATGTGAATGCTCTTGGAGTTGCGGCGGCTGCGGGTGTGATATATGCTGTTTGCTGGTTTTGCGGCTCATGGAAATTTGCGTACAATCTGCTGCCGGCGGCAATAATTCTGCTGCTTGGTACTCCGAGTTCAAGTTATCAGCTGTCATTGCTGCTGATGTGTCCTGTATGGGCGGCGTGGCTGGTCAAATTCATACTGTCGATGCTGTGTTTTTGTTGGATATACGGCAACAGACGTTTCGGCTGGCTGGTAAAAAGAGGAACATTATTTTTTGTGGCGGCGACGATTTGCAGCGGTCTTTTGCTGCTGCATACCAGGGAATTGTATTTTGAGGGAAAGAGTTTTGTTCCTGAATTTTCTGCCCATATAGGGGACTATTGGGGCAGAAGTATTCAGCCGGATGAAAATACACAGCGTTTTTTTGCCTCCAGTACAGTTAAACAGTTCCGTTACACAAAAAATAATACCGATATATCCGTATTATTTGTCAAATGCGGCAATGATATTCACGAAATACATCCTGCAAGTCATTGTTTGAGAACGAGTCAATGGACGGTTATTTCGGAAAAAATATTATATCTGCAGGATAATTTTGCAGTTACAGAAATTGATGCGGAGAAGGGAGCAAGCCGTTATCTGGTGTGGGTTTGGTTCAGCAGTGACAAATTTTCGACACCGGGTTTTCTCGGATTCCGCAAAAACTTCCGCCGCAATGGAAATTATTATACCTGTCAGATTTCCATACCGGTATATAATGATATAAATAACAGCAGAGCGGAATTGAAAAAATTTGTAAATCTGCTCAGGAAAGAGAGGCAGTTATGACAAAATATGAAGAGATCATTGCCTTGCGTCAGAAATTGAAAAGACCGTCAGTATTTCATCATAATAAAATTCAGTTCCGGATGCTTATGTGGCATATAACCATACGTTCATCGGCGTTTTTCAAACGTCTGATGGATATTATTCTGGCATTTGCGGCATTGATTCTGGGGTCTCCGGTTTTGCTGATCACCGCATTGCTGGTCAAAATTACAAGTCCGGGACCGATTATTTTCAGTCAGGTTCGTGTGGGAAGATTCGGCAGACATTTCAAGTTTTATAAATTCCGCAGTATGTATATTGATGCTGAAGCCCGCAAGGCGGAACTTTTGAAGCACAATGAGTCCGGAGACGGAGTTATTTTCAAGATGAAAAAAGACCCCCGTATTACTCCGGTCGGACGCTTTATCCGTAAATTCAGCATTGACGAATTGCCGCAGCTTTTCAATGTTATTCTCGGCGACATGAGTTTGGTTGGGCCCCGTCCGCCGCTGCCGTCTGAAGTGAGAACTTACACTCTGGAGGAACGCAAACGTTTGAATATCACTCCGGGAATAACTTGTCTCTGGCAGGTTTCAGGCAGAAGTGAACTGCCGTTTTCCAAACAGATCGCACTGGACAAAGAGTATATTGCCAGTCGCAGTGCGTGGAAAGATTTCCTTATTCTGCTGAAAACAATTCCTGCAATTTTGACCGGGAAGGGGGCATGGTAAAATGAAAAATATGTTGATAAATCCATATTCTCAAGCTCAGGAGTGGTGCAAAGAATATTTTCCTGACCGCAGTCTCGGTATGATGCCTGTCGGCGGCCGTTGTGCGGCGGAATATTTTATTGATCTGGCATTACGTTGTGAATCTGAATCATTGCTGCTGCTCGGCCCGACTTACAATGAGCATCTTGCTGAGCATCTTTATGAATATCAGCATGGCGAATTGAAACTTGACTACCGCAGAGGCGGCGGACATTTTTCGGTGCGTCAACTGCTTGAAACGTATTCTGAAGAGTGCGGCAGTGACTGTCTGATACTGCACGGAATGCTGATGCCTAAAGCATATACATTGGCAGAATTGCAGAATTCATTTGTTCCGTGTGGAGATGACGGCAGTGCAGACGGAATCTATTATTATAAAGATGGAGTTTTGCTCAAAAGCAGTATAAAATTTTATCTGATTGACTCGCTTGAGAGTTATTTTGAGGTCAATTTTCAGGTGCTTAATGATGATTTTTACAACCTTCCGGGATACTCTATTATGGGCAATATCCATACCGGAACCAATGTGGTTATGAAACAGGACTGTCATCTTGAGGGACCGCTGGTGCTTGGAGACAACACTTTTGTTGAGAACAAAAGCAGTATTTCAAACTCTATTATCGGAGAACGTTCACTTGTTGATAAAGAGAGTGTTGTGGAGCATTCCATAATTTTTGACCGTACTTATACTGCCGGCAAACTTGAGATAAGAAACAAAATCGTAACTCCCGGCCGTATAATCGATCCGTACACCGGAGGTGTGCTTGAACGCAACAGTTTCAGTTATTCATTTTCGCCGGTACAGAATCGTTCTGCGTGGATATTGCGTATGTGGGAGCATTTTATTGCACTGGTGCTGGCATTGGGACTGGCGATACCTTATTTGCTGATGCTGCCGTTTTATCTCGGAAACAAAACTTCGCACTGGTGCTGGAAACTGTCAATGGACCGTTATCCGGGGTACTGGGCGGTGCTGTTTTTCCGCAAGGAACTGGTCAAAAGTCATCCTGCAAACGAACATTTTGTTTTTCAGATGGGAGAGATTTACGGACTTCAGAATACGCCGGAGCAGAGACGTATTTATGATTATTATTATCATTATCATTGCTCATGTGTTCTGGTTCTGCAGGTTGTATTACGCAGTCTTGGCAAAAGGGGATTTGCAACTTACAGTGAACGCAGAAAGTCATAAAAATTTTACAGATTCAAAAGAAAATAAAACATTATGGAAAATAAAGAGAAAAAATTTACCGCCAGCGGTGATGCAGAAGCAGAAAATTTGCTGAAAAGAGTTCTTTTTGAGATGAAAGAAACACTTTCCGGTACCGGGCTTTGTGTTGTGCTGGGGGGCAGTTATGCCAGAGGCGAAGGCGGTGTCAGAAGCGACCGTCAAAAAGGTCTGCTTTTCAATGACCTTGACTTTTTTGTCTTTGCTGAAAAAGATGTCCCTGACGGTGAAAAAATTCTCTCTGAACTGGCAGCAAAATATCATAAACAGCTCAAAATCGATGTGGATTTCAGCCGCATAATGCAGATCGCTGTATTGCAGAAAGATTGCAGAAGATTGATGATGCAGGAGTTGAAACGCAACTATTACCATGTTTCCGGCAGGGATTTGCTCGCTGAATATCTGGTTGAAATCCCCGCAGAAAAACTCCCGTTTGAGGAAGCATTCCGTCTGCTGCTGAACCGTGGCATGGGACTGCTTTTTGCCGCTGAAAAAATTGCAGGGAATGATATTGACGGAGATTTTATACTCCGTAATATTTACAAAGCTGTTCTCGGTGCCGGCGATGCTGTTTTGATAAGCAGTCACAATTATTGCTGGAAAATTGCTGAACGCTGTGAAGCCGTTCAAATTCTTGATATGGATGAAAAATATAAGAAATTGTATGCCAATGCCGTTGCTTACAAAAGAGAGCCGCATGGCAATATTGATGCTGAAACAGCTGTTTTGTGGCGTAATGCCGCAGATTTTCTGCAGTATGCAGTTTTGAAATGTGCAGGAACTCACGATGCTGCAAAACTGGATGAATCTATTTATCTCAAATGTCGTAAAAATGGTGAAACTTCACTGTTTAATCTTATAAAATATTGTTTGAAAAGCCGTAAATTGGTCTTTTCGCTGAAATATACTGCTCCGGCAGTAAGCGTTGTACTGGATGAATTGTACGATGAACTTGCCAAAAGTATTGACAGTATCGACAGCGGCAGACTTATGCGGCACTGGCTGAAATTTAATTGAAAGGAATAACATGGACACTCTTGAAAATAATTTTAATGTTCAGGAAGAGACTCGGCAGATGAAAAAACTGCAGTTGTATCAGAAACTGGTCATCTTTACATTATTGAAATTCAAATGGAGCATTATTGCAGTTTTCCTGTTGACAATCATTGTCGGTGTGGTTGCAAGATACATTCAATTCCAAAATTCGCCCCATAAATACGAAGGTTCGGTAACGCTTTTTTATACACCGCGTGCCAGTGAAGAGGTCAAACCGCTCAGTATCAACCATGTTCTCGGAGTGTTTTCCAGACAGCAGATTTTTCATCAGCTGGTCGAGGAAATGCATATGACAGAAAAACAGCGGTCAGTTCTCAAACAGAGTATCGAAGTCAAACTTCTGCGTGACCAAAATGATATGTTTGTCATCAGCGGAATCGGCGAAAGCGACGAATATGTCAAACAGCTTTTAAATACCTTTGTCGCTCTGGGAATCAGAAATTATGAGGAATACAGAACTTCGGAATTGCGTAATTTTCTTAATTCCCGTGAACGCCGTATGCTTGAATTGCAGGAATATCAGAAAACTCAGATCGAAAGACTTCACGGATTGCACCGCAAATACGGTATAATCCATCCCAAGGAAGAGATGGATACTGTTAAAAAAATGCAGGGTGAACAAGCTGCATCATTGGCAGAACTCAATGTAAAACTTGCCGATGCCCGTCAGCGTTTTGGGGCGGCAGAAAAGAATTATAAAGTAATTCCTGCAAATGTCATCAAGCATCGCGGTTCTCTGCAGAATTATGTTCAGGAGTTGAAAAAAACTTCAAGAGAATATGCCAAAGCCAAACTTATGTTTGCTGAACGCAATCCACGCTTTGTAGAGGCCAAAAGTGCTTATGAAGCTGTCCTGAATGAATTTGAAAGTTTCAAAGTAAAAAATAAAATAACCGAATTTGATGAAAATATGCTGCTCGGCATTGACGGTATCATCAGCCGCTATCAGGAGGCAGAGTTAAATCTCAATCAGTTGGAAATCAGTATGAAATCTTTGCAGGCGGAAATCAATCTGGTCAAAGAAAAAGAGAAAAAACTTCAGCATATGATTCCTGAAAATGATCAGATTGAACAGTTGATGAAAACAACCAACAAAAATGTTAATCTGCTGGTTGAGGAAATGACCCGTGTACGCAGCAGTATTGCTCATGTCCCAAATGATATTATCGTTAATGAACGGGTTGCAGGAACCAAATCATTTTCGCCATTTCCGATCAAGATTCTGGCAGTTATATTTATAGGCGGTATTTTTGTCAGCGGACTTTATGCTGTATTTATGGTTGCATACGATATTATCCGCGGTAAATTCAGCGGCATTGAAGAGGCGTCATTTTACAAAGATTACTTTGATACAGTCGGAATTATTCCCCATGCTGACGCCGAATTTACTCCTGTTCAGCGTAAAATTATCAACAATGAAATGTTTTACCGCTTCATTTTACGTTTGAAAAATACAAGAACGCTTTTTTCCTGTTCGCTTGACGGTTCATTTTTAAGTTCCGTAATGTTTGACGAACAGTTCTCCAAAGCAAAACGCAACACCATTTTGATCCGCCTGATTTCGGAAACGGATGTGGAAAAAATTTGTATCAATATGGAGAAAATGGGCGATTTCTACTATTCCGACAATGGAAATGTAGGCGTTAATTATAACGCAGAAGCAAAAGCAGAAGCAGAAATGAATGATGTAGAACATCTCCGCGGTTTTTCCTCCGGTGACGGCAAAGGTTTCGGTTACGGCTACGGATTTGCATTTTTCCCGGTACGCGACCTTTCCGGACTGGAACCTGACGAAATTACAACTCTCTACGGCATTGTCAATGAATTGAAAAAACATTATCAGCTTATCCGTATTTCCAGAGAACAGCCCTTCAATGCTTCATGTTTGATCGTCAGACAGCTGCATGATATTTGTGATGCCACTTTGCTGTATATCGGTAAACGTAAAACTAACCGCAGCGTTCTGCGTCGTGTTTTGAAACTGCATGACGAGGAACACAAAGTTTATGCCATTCTGACCGGAGTTACCGACGTTGAAAAAGTTATTACAGGAGACTATATACGATGAAAAAAATTCTTTTGTTTATTGCTGTACTTTCCGGTATCGTTTCACTGACCGGATGCTACAACCGTTTTACCGGCAATTTTGATCAGTTTCCGGATATAAATAATCTGCCGAGCGGAGTCGTCGATCAGGCAGGTCTGACTGACGAGGATAAACGCCGCCAGCTGGAACTTCTTAAAACTCTCGATGCTCAGAAAGAACCGGTTTACCGTATTAATGCCGGTGACAAAATAAGCATTCGTGTTTACAGTCATCCCGACTTGATCATGGAATCTCTGGTGACTCCCGACGGAGCAATCGGTGTGATGTTTGCAGGTCAGGTGCAGGTTGCGGGACTGACTTTGGAGGAGGCATCTGAAAAGATTAAAAAAATTTATTCTCAATATATCAAAAATCCTGAACTCGGCGTTTTTGCCATTGACGTCAGAAGTCAGACTGCAACTATTGCAGGTGCAGTCAACAATCCGGGAATGTTTGTGATTTCCAACGGAATGCGTCTGGCGGATCTTTTTGCCAAAGCGGGCGGTTCTGCGGTGCGTGACTTTGACGACCAGATGCTTGATGCCGCCGATTATCAGAACAGTATTATTGTACGTGACGGCAAAATCCTGCCGGTCAATTTCTCACTTGCTATAGAAAAAGGCGACCGCTGGCACAATGTAAAACTCAAAAAAGGCGATTATATTTATATCGCTGTCCGTTCCGAAGCAATGGTCAGCATTATCGGCAGTATTTACCGTCCGCACAAGAGATTGTGGGATCAGAATCTCGGTATATTGGAACTTATTTCTTCCGGATTGGGGTTGAAAGAGGAACACTGGCAGTACGGCGTCATCATCCGCGGCGGAATGGAAAATCCGCGTTTTTACCGTGTTGATATTGACGGCATCATGCAGGGACGCTGTGCCAATGTCAGACTGCAGCCGGGAGATGTGGTTTATATACCGCATGACAATATCTCTGAATACAACGTTTTCGTCCGCAAACTGTTGCCGACGGCTCAATTCCTCGGAACCTTCACCGGACCGGTATTCAATGTGCTGTTTTAAGGGTTAACAGATGAAATACCTGATTTTTTTCATTGCATTTATGGGCGTACTGCCGCTGGGGTATATACTTACATTGAACCGTAAGTATATGCGTTATGCATTCCTTGCGGTATTGCTGCCGGTGATGATGTTCAATCAGGTATCGATCAACTTTTTTTCGCATGAAACATACCGCGGGACCTCCCGGGGCATGGAGGTTTCGCTGGTCTATCTGATAGCATTGGCAATGATTACCGGTATGCTGATATTGTATCACAAAAAGCCGTTCATGCCTGACGGAGGGAGCAAAATATACTGGATTTATTTCCTGCTGTGTCTGCCGTCGCTCATCAATGCAGACAATACGCTTTTTTCATGGTTTGAATTGGGGAAAATGATTATGATGTACATTGTTTTTATCTGTACATACTATTATTTGTATAACACGAGGGATTTCAGTACGGTGATGATCGGCTTCGGTATTGTTGCAACGGTGACATTCTGTTCAGTGGTGCTTCAGCATTTGAAGGGGATTCATCAGGCGAACGGACTTTTTCCGCATCAGAACAGTATGGGTATGTTTATGAATCTTATTGCTCCGATATTTTTCTCATATTATTTCAATGTGAACAAGGGGTGGAAACGCTTTTTGTTTGCCGGATTTTTTCTGATGGCATCGGCGGCGTGTATGCGAACTTATTCACGCGGAGCGATGGTTTGTCTGCCTTTCGGATGTGCGATAACCACGCTGCTGTCATTGCGTTATCAGTTTCATATGCGAAAAATTCAGATTCTGCTGCCGATATTTCTGCTGTGTTTTTTCGGTTTGCTGCTGCTGCTGCCGAATATTATCAAGCGTTTTGAAAATGCACCCAGGGAATCTCTTATGACACGTCAGTATCTGGCGGCTTCAGCATGGAATATGATGTGCGACAAGCCGTTTGCCGGAGTGGGACTGAACAACTGGGGTATCAAAATCAATCCGCCTTATCCGTACTGTGAATACCGTTACGAAAATAAGCGAATTGCCAAAGATTTCAAAGAGGGTATCGTTGAAACAAGTTATCTGCTGGTTGGTGCTGAATGCGGATTTCTGGCACTGGCGGCATTTCTGTCGTGGCTGGGATATTATTATATTGCTGCCTGCAAACTGGTGAAACGTCTGCGGCGGACGAATTTATTTTATATTCCCTCCGGCATTGTCGGCGGTCTGACGGCGGTTTATCTGCAGTCCACGCTGGAATGGGTAATGAAACAGCAGGTGAATTTTATTCAGATGATGATACTTTTTGCAGCTTTGAGTATTCTTTATAAATACAACGGCAAATTTGTTTCCGGCGAAGTGGAGGCTGCAATATGAAAATCTTTATGATGTTTTTGTTTTTGCTGCCTTTATTGGCAATTGCCGTTGAATACGAATTTCTTACACCGGCGGTGGCGGTTTTAAAAGCCCCGGTGAAAACGCCATTGAATTATTCTTCAGTCGGAATGAATATTATCCGTACCGGATTCTGGGCAAAAGAAAACGGCTTGAAACGGGATATAAACGGAAATATTTCAAAAAAAGCCGATATTACAGGATTTACTTATCTGGTATTCGGCACCCCGTTCAAAAAAGGCGAAAAACGAGATCTGAATTCAATCAAACTGCAATACGATCCGGAAATTCCAAGTAATATTTTCAAACTCAATCAGGTCGGGAACGGTGCAAATCAAAAGGAAAAATATGCTTATACAGGAGCATGGCTCGGCAGTGCAGGTGCATTGGAACTGAAACATTTTGCCGGTAAATTTTTTGAAATCCGCAACACCGCAGACAACAAATGTGTTTTCCGCAACAGTTTGAAACTGCGGCGGAGTGATCCGAAGTATCAATGGAGAGTACCTTTTACCGGAGAGGAAGTTCTGGAACTTGATTATTCCGGATTCAGCACGCCCGGCAGATATTATTTTTATATTGACGGAATCGGCAGAAGTATGGATTTTGTTATTGGCAGTGAGAGTTTGAATGAGGCGTTTTATATTCATGCCAGAGGGCTTTATCACAAGCGTTGCGGCATTGCCAAAACACTGCCGTTTACCGACTGGACAAGTCCGGAATGTCATTTAAAAGTCCGGCAGGGTTCATTTCCCGGCAATGCAGAACATTATCTTGCAGGTAAAAATACGGATGAAGGTTTTATTTTCAAGTCAAAACGTATTGCCGTTAAACACTTTGACATCATAAAACGTACCGCTTTGCTGCACTCTGCTGCCAAAGAATATTCCGCACCCGGAGGATGGCACGATGCGGCAGATTATGACCGCCGTCCGCAACATTTGCGAATCGTCAATGATTTGGCAACTGTTTATTTGATGAAGCCGCAGAATTTTATCGACGGACAGTTGAATATTCCTGAAAGCGGTAACGGTATTCCGGATATACTTGACGAAGCAGCATGGGGCTTGAAACACCTGATGGCAGTTCAACAACAAAACGGCGGAGTCGGTACATGGTTTGAAACCACAGGACATCCGGTAGCCGGAGAAGGATTGCCGGATCAGGACAGGCGTATTTATTATATTTCCGCTCCTTCACGCAGAGGCACACTGGAATATGCCGCTGCCGTCAGCACTCTCGCCCTTGCAATGAAAAAAGCGGGGGCAGAATCAGAGAAATATTTGAAATCAGCAGTTAAGGCATGGAACTATGCTCTTGACCGCAAAAATATTTTTGCCAATGGATACATTTATCAGTCCAAAATGATTTATTACAGCGAGGGAATGCAGCTCGATGCGGAAAATCTGCTTAAAGCCGGTGCCAATCTTTATGCTCTGACCGGAGATAAAAAATATCTGCTGCAGATTGCAGCAGATTCAAAACGTATATTGGAGGATTTCCGCAGAAATTTCTGGAGATGGTCTAAACTTTCATGGATGATTCTGGAACTTTATCCGACAGAAGAACTTGAAGTATTCCGTAAAGAATACCGTAAAATCGTTCTGCGTGATGCGGATAAAATGCTTGCAGAACAGGAAAATGCTTATCCGTACCGCACTTTGTGGCACGCTCACAATGCAGGCTGGGTTCACGCCATGAGCTGGGGAAATTATCATCCTCTGCTGCGTGCAGTTACACTCATTGCCGCCCATAAAATCACCGGAAATGAAAAGTATCTCAATGGTGCATATCTTGCCAATGATTTCCATAACGGAGCAAATCCATTGGGCAGAAGTATGACTTCGGGGCTCGGCAAAATTTATCCCGCAGTCTTTCTCGATCTTGTAAGTTATGCTGACGGAATCGGAGAATTTGTACCGGGAATAACTCCATACGGCAATACTTTCGGACTTGATCGCAATGCAGTGGAAATGGTTTACAAAAGCAATGCGGATAAACTTCCAATTTTCCGACGTTATGTAAATCTCGAATTTCTGAGCGTGCCGTCAAGTGAATACAGCGTCTGGGAGACAATTTTACCGGCGGCAGTGACTGTCGGTTATCTGATTGAAAAGCCGTCTCTGCCGACTGATGATTTAAAACAAAGAAAACCTGCGGCGGATTTCCGCAAACTTCCCGGCTACCGGGCTCTGCCATGAGGTGAATATGAAAAAACATAAAACAATTGAAATATTTCTTTTTATAGATGCTCTGGGCTGGAAAATCGTCAATGACCACGGTTTTTTGACTGATTTGCTGCCGTACCGCAAAAAGATTGATATGCAGTTCGGTTATTCCAGCAGTGCAATTCCGACTATTCTTTCCGGCAAAACTCCGGCGGAACATGGACACTTGGGCTTGTTCCGTTTCGCTCCGGAAAGTTCCCCGTTCAAAAATATTTCCCGTCTGGCGTGGCTTTTCAAACCTGCAAGTTTCTGGAATCGCGGCAGAGTGCGGCATCATTTGTCCAAACTGCTGAAAAAATTTTACGGATTCAGCGGATATTTTCAGCTTTACCGTATGCCGGTTTGGAAACTCAAATATGTTGATTACTGCGAAAAACGTGACTTGTTTATTGCCAACGGTATGGAAAATATTGCCAATCTGCATGACACTTTGAGTTCAAAGGGAGTGAATTTCCATATTTCTGACTGGCATTTGAGCGATACAAAAAATTATCTTGCCGCCCGTAAAGCCATTGAGGACGGCAAAAATTTCCTCTTTGTTTATACCGCAAGTTTCGACGGCGTTCTGCACGACAATATCAATAACGAAACCGTAATAAAAACAAAACTTAATGAAATCCGAACTGAAATTGAGAATCTTTATCAAAAAGCTGTTGATTATGCGGAAGAAGTGCATTTTACCGTTATTTCCGACCACGGAATGACTCCGCTTGCAGGAACGGTTGATATTATGAGTAAAATGGAAAAAAGCGGACTCGTTTTCGGCAGAGATTACGGAGCCTGTTTCGATTCCACAATGGCAAGATTTTATTATCTCAATGAAAAAGCAGAAGGTGTGATTTCTGAAATAATGAAAGAATTTCCCGGACACTTTTTGAGCAGAGATGAAGAGATAAAATACAGGATTTACCGCACAGACCGTGCGTTCGGCGATGCGATCTTTCTGCTGGATGCAGGTATTCAGATCGTACCGTCTGATATGGGCGGTAAACCTTTGAACGGAATGCACGGTTTTATTCCTGAAAATGAACACTCCTTTGCGGCGATACTTTCAAATACGGTCCTGCCGGAAAATATGATACACGTCGCAGATTATTTTAAACTAATGACAGAAAGAGCAGAAAAATTATGAAAATACCATTTTTTAAAAACACCGTTACCAATTATTTTTCAATGTTTGTACGTCTGGTGCAGGGAATTCTGGTCACCCGCTGGCTTATAAGTCATCTCGGCGAGGCACAGTACGGATTGTGGATCATGCTGTGGAGTTTTTTCAGTTATGCTCTGCTGCTTGACCTCGGGTTCGGAGTGGCGGCACAGAAAGTAACGGCAACGGAACTTTACAAAAAAGATATTGAAAAATACAATCATACTGTTTCAAGTATTTTTTTCAGTCATGTGAGTATGGCATTGCTGATTCTGCCGCTGACATTTATAGGGATGTATTATGTGCGTGAACTTTTTCATCTGCCGGCGGATTCGACTGCGGAATATATCTCTTTCTGCCGCCGTGCGTTATTTTTGAGCGGGCTTGCGGCGACGGTGGTTTTTCCGCTCGGAGTATTTCCTGAAATTCTTGTCGGTTTGCAGAAACTTTATCTGCGTAATTACATTATAATCATTTCAAAAATAGTTGAACTTGCGGGTGTTATTATTATTTTCAGTATCGGAGAGGGGCTTTTTGTGCTGCTGTTGTTTGTGATGCTGATCATGGGATTTACCCAGCTGGCAATGCTGATTTCTGTATGGAGAAGTATTCCGGCGTTCCGCATACGTCTGACATTTGACAAAGAGGTGTTCAAAGGGATTTTCCGTTTCAGCAGTGCGGTTTATATCATCTCTATAGGCAGAATGATCTGGGAACGCGGAATGTTTCTTTTAATAAGTATTTTCTGCGGACTTGCACCTGTCGGAATTTTTCAGTTAGGCAGCCGCATACCGTTTCTGATTCAGCAGGTGGCATTGCCCTATGTGGAAAATATTTCACCTATATCTGCATTGCTTCACAGCCGCAACCGCACCATGCATCTGGCACAGATATTGATACGGTCGATACGCTGGGTCAATTTTTTTGCGGCTGGAGCGACGGTGATGGTAGTGATTTATGCACCGAGAATCATTCTGCTGCTTTTCAATGTTGAAAATGACGAAGCGGCATTTATCTGCCGTCTGATGGTATTGTTTGTCTATTTTCTGCTGGTCTGCCGCATTATTCCTGAAAAATTTCTCACTATGGCAGAGGAGCATAAATTTCTTGCCAAAGTGCAGAGTTTTGAAAGTATTTTCTTTATTTTGATTTCCATTGCCGGTTTGCTGATCAAACCGCATGAACTGGTGGTTGTCGGAGCAATGATAGTGACAAAATTCATCGGTACGACATTTTTTGTTCTGCCTCATCTGATAAAGCGGGCGAATATAAGATTCCGTTATTTTGTATTGTATTCATTTTTTGAACCGGCACTGCTGGCATTGGCAACCGGAATGGTCTGTTATTGGCAGTATTACTGGCTTCGTGGAGATATACATGAATTTTTCCTGCTGGTATTGGCAGGATTTTCCGGAGTATTGATATATTTTCCGGCTCTGTATTATATGATGTTTGACCATGCGGAGAAGATCCGTGCCAAAAAGATAATCAGTAAATTTGCCGGTAAACTGCGGAGGGCTTGATTTATGGAAATGCGTTTCGAAAATACAGATGGTGTACTGGTTGCTCATGTGCAGTGTTATCTCGACCGCATGGGGGCAGAAAACTTCAAATATGTTTTGAGTGAACGGATGAAAAAAGGCAAAAAAATCGTGCTCGATCTGGAAAAACTCGTAAATATTGACAATTACGGTCTGGATGCTCTGCTTGCCATGGCTCAGAAGGCTTTGGAAAATGATTCTGTTATCAAACTTGCCAGAGTCTGTGCCGATATGAAAATCGTACTGGATATAACCGGAGTTTATCGTGTTTTTGATATTTATCCGACTGTTGAAGAGGCTGTTGCAAGTTGTCAGGAGGCAATATCATGATTTCTGTATTGATGCGTTCACACAATGATATTTTGTATATTCAAAGGACTGTTGAAGCATTGCTTGCCCAACAGGTGGATGATACGGTTGAAATCATCTCCTGTGATGATCATTCAACTGACGGTACTGCTGAATATCTATCAGGCGTGCCGCAAATACGCCGCATTTCGCCGCCCGAAGGAAAATATGTTCCGGGTAAAACTCTCAATTATATGATAAGTCAGGCACATGGGGATTTTATCATTTTCAACAATGGAGATGCAATTCCACAGAACTGTGAATATTTGAAAAATCTGACTGCTCCATTGAAAGATAAAAGTGTAAATTGCGTATTTGCCAATCAGATTGCCCGCAAAGACGCTTTTGCAGTTGTGCGGAAAGATTATGAACGTGCATTCGGAGACGGTTCTGTTTCCTGCAAATGGCATAAATTCTTTTCTCTTGTTTCGTCCGGATTCCGCCGGGAAGAGTTGATTAAGCATCCATTTGATGAAGCATTTCAGTATTCCGAAGACGCACAATGGGTCAACCGCCGCGATGTGAAAATCGTTTATGTTATGGATGCAATAGTGGAACATTCGCACAATTATACTTTGAAAGAGGTCAGAAAACGCTTTTTCAATGAAGGTATTGCAGATAAGCAGATGGGCAAAAAAACTCCCTCAGTATTGAGAACATTCAAAACAATTCTGGCTGAAACATTGCGGGACTGGATTTATATTGCTGAATGCGGTGCATGGAGAGAATTTTTCTACGCTCCCATTTACCGTTATGTGCAGAAAATGAGTTATTACCGGGGGACAAAACAATGAAAATAGCTCATATTGTCCGCCGTTTCACTTTTTCTGAATGGGGCGGCACAGAAAGTGTTGTCTGGAATATTGCCAAACAGCAGAAAATTCAGGGCTTGACACCTGAAATTATCTGTACTGCCGCACTGGATAAAAGCGGTATTGAAGTCGTTGACGGCATAACAATCAAACGCTTTCCTTATTTTTATCCGTATTTTCCAATGCCTGCAAAGGATAAACTGGCATTGGATAAAAAAGGCGGAAATCCTTTTGCTCCGCAGCTGCTGAAAGAACTTGCAGATAACAACTATGATGTTTTTCATATTCACGCAGGCGGTCGAGTGGCAAATTACGCTATACGTCTGGCAGAAAAACTTGCCGTTCCGACCATAATGAGTCTGCATGGCGGCTCCTGTGCCATTCCGGAACAGGAGATGGCTCTGATGCTGAAGCCGCTGAAATACAAATTCAGTTACGGCGGTATCATCGACCGTATCTGCCGTGCCCGCAAAACGCCGGAAAGTTGTGCTGATGCACTGCTGGCATTGAGCAGAGAAGAAGTTGAAAAACTGCAGAAACTCTATCCTGATAAAAAAGTTGAACTTTTTCCCAACGGCATTCTGCACCGTGAACTGCCTGCAGCCGGAGATTTCCGGAAAAAATATAACATTTCTGAAAAGGCAAAACTTCTGCTCTGCATTTCCCGCATAGATTATCAGAAAAATCAGAAAATCCTGCTCAATCTGCTGAAAAAAGATGAAAATGCACATCTGCTGCTCATTGGACCGGTGACTGCAGAATGGTACTTTGAGGAGTTGCTGAGAGAGGCGGAAAAAGATGATATAAAAGACCGCCTGACAATTATTCCCGGATTACAGCCTGACAGCATTGAACTTTTGCAGGCATTGAAAACTGCATACTGTTTTTTTCTGCCGTCCCGTCATGAACCGTTCGGTATTGCCGCACTTGAGGCTCTGGATGCGGAACTGCCGCTTATTGCTTCTGCCGTCGGAGGTTTGAGAGATTTTCTTACTGACGGCGGAAATTCTCTGCTGTTTGAAGATAATAATATTGCTTCATTGCTCGAAGCATATAGTAAACTTGATTCTGTGCGTGAAAAAATTATTGCCGGAGGTAAAGCAACTGCCGCAGAATACAACTGGCAGAATATTGCTGAAAAACTGACAGAGATTTACCGGGAGCTGCTCAAATGAAAAATATTCTTTACATCGGCAGATACAACGGAATTATCGGCGGCATTGAACGGTATATGCAGAAAAGTGCTGCTCTTTTGCACCGGAACGGATTGTCTGTGCATTATCTCTATACGGAAAACGGCGGCAGAGAGCAGGAAAATTTTGCAGACTCATTTGACAGCATACAGCAATTCACACCTGAAAATGATTTGCTTGAAACTGCAGATATTGTAATAATCCATAATATTATTGATGTTGAGTTTTTGCAGTTTATGCCGGAAAAAAAGACCTTCTTTTTCGCTCATGACCATAATATTTACTGTCAGCGTCATCACTATTATACTCCTGTAGGCAGGATGAACTGTCACCGCAAATACAATAAATTTGTTTGCAGAATCTGTTCGCTCGGACGCAATGAAGCACCGCCTCTGGCTGAATACCGTAAATTTCCGGCATTGGTTTTGTCGGATTTTATGGCGGAAAATCTGCACAAAAACGGTTTTGAAAAAGTTGTGAAACTCCCTGCATTTATCAAAGTTTCAGAAAGAAAATCTGAATTTATGCCAGACGGAGTTCTGCGTATTCTTTTTCTCGGACAACTTATCCGCGGCAAAGGAGCAGACTTGATGCTGACATCTCTTGCAGAACTCGATATCCCGTTTGAATGTACCATTGCCGGTGACGGAAAAGATAGAATAATGTTGGAAAAAACAGTTGACAATTTGCAATTACGTGATAATGTACACTTCAAAGGTTTTGTCAGTGATACGGAAAAGTTATGGGAAAACTGTGATATATTCTTTTTTCCGGTACGCTGGCAGGAACCTTTCGGCTTGGTCGGGTTGGAAGCAATGGCACATGGTGTGCCGGTGATCGCTTTTGATACCGGCGGTGTCCGTGAATGGCTTCTTGAATTTGAAAACGGTATTGTTGTGCCTGAGAAAAAGGTTGTTGCCGCAGCAGGAATATTGGGCGGACTTGCCGGTAACAGAGAAGTTCTTGAAACTATGGGTAAACGCGGAATTGAACTTGCAAAAGAGAAATTTTCAGAGGAAAAATTTGTGGAAAACTTTAAAAAACTGCCGGAGGCGCTGAAATGAAAATACTGTTGTCAGCAATTCCTTTTGATAACGGCAAATCCGGTATTTCCGTTTATATAAGAGAGGTTGTGAAGGCGTTGGAAAATGCCGGGCATGAACTTACTCTCATTGTTGAAGATGACGGAGCAAAAGAGTTTGAACGTTTTGAACTCATCCGTATAAAAAAACGCAATGCACTTTTTTCCATGCTGTACAGTTTTTTTGTTCTGCCTCTGCGGATAAACTGGAAAAAGTTTGATTTCTGCATTATGCTTGCCGCCAACCGCCGTGTATTCTGCCGTTATCCGATATTCACGATTGCGGTGGTGCACGATCTGTCGCAGTATCATGTTCCTGTCAAATATGATAAATTCCGTATGTTTTATATCAAAAAAGTTCTGCCGCACTATGTCCGCAAAGCACAAAGTATTGTCGCTATCAGTTGCTCCACTGCAAATGATTTGATAAAATACTGGCACATTCCGGAAGAAAAAATTTCCGTTGTTTACAATGGATTCACTCCGCCGGAAAAAATTGAAACTGAAAAAAAGAAGCAGATATTGTATATCTCCCGCATTGAACATCCCGGCAAAAATCATTTGAATCTGCTGAAAGCATTTGAACTGCTGCCGGAAAATTTGCGTAGGGAATATACTCTCGTTATGCCGGGGGCAAGCTGGAACGGAGCTGAAACTGTTTTTGAATATGCTGAAAATTCGCCATGTAAAGAGCAGTTCAAATTCACAGGTTTTTTGAATTTTTCCGAATTGCCGGCACTTTATGCACAAAGTACGATGTATATTTTCCCGTCGCATTTTGAGGGGTTCGGCTTGTCGCTGCTTGAGGCAATGCACGCAGGAGTGCCGTGTGCGTGTTCCAATAATTCATCACTGGGTGAACTCGGTGAAGGTGCGGCGGAACTTTTTGACCCTGCATTGGTTGAAAGTATTGCATCTGCCATGCAGAAAATCCTTTCAGATCCGGTTCTCCAGCAAAAATTAAGTGTCAAAGGCAGAGAAAAAGCCGCCGGATTCTGCTGGCAGAATACCGCTGACGGTTTGATTGAGATTTACCGCAACCGTACAGCATCGGTTTTCGGAGTTCCTTTTTTCAGCGGCACGATGGATGAGGCTTTGCAGAAAATCGATACGCTGGTCAAAAGCAAAAAATCACATCATATCGCATTTATCAATGCCCACTGTCTCAATATTGCCTGCAAAAATGAGGGATACAGACAAATTCTCAATAACTGTTCTGTCGTTTTTGCTGACGGTATAGGTGCAAAAATCGGAGCAAAAATGCTGGGGTTCAAGGTCGAAGAAAATGTCAATGGTACAGATATGTTTCCATTGCTGGCTCAAAAACCGTACCGTATTTATCTTTTCGGCGGGGCCCCGGGCGTTGCTGCAACAGCTCTTGAAAATGCCAAAAAAATTAATGGCAAAGCCGAATTTGTTGGCTGTGCAGACGGTTTTTTCAGGGAAAAAAGCGAAGAAAAAATATTTGCAGAACTTGCAGAACTTGAAGTTGATATTCTGCTCGTTGCCATGGGCGTTCCGAAACAGGAAGAGTGGATCAATGCAAATTTATCAAAACTGCCGCCGTGTGCTGCAATCGGGGTCGGCGGTTTGCTGGACTTTGTATCTGAACGTATTCCGCGGGCTCCGATGTGGATGCGGAAACTCAATATTGAATGGTGTTTCCGTCTGTATTGCGAGCCGGCAAGGTTGTTCAAACGTTATATAATCGGGAATCCGTTATTTATTCTGCGGGTTTTAAAAAGTAAAATATGGAGAAAAAAATGAAGAAATTTTTGTATTTGCTGAATCTGCTTGCATTGGTTATGCTTTTTGCCGGATGTATGTCGTCATCGCCTTATGACCTGGGGACTAACTGGCTTATCCGCGAAAATGATATTCCGCAGTATTATTCCAAATTTGATTTGTTTTATATCGGCAAAGCACCTGCAGGTTACGGTGATACCCACGATATTCAATTCAACTGGACCAAAACTCATACCAACGATATTTTCGGACGCGGAGTCAGAGTTTTCGCTCCGGAAATCCAGAATCCGGATGTGAAAAATGTAACTGCGGCACTGGAGTATTATCTTGAAAATTTTCATGAAAAAGGACATCCTTTTATTCTGCTGGCAGAGGGCAGGGAGGCTGATTTGCTGTACCAGGCAATGCAGAAAGTCAGCGGTCTGACTGTGAAAAACGGCTTTGTTGCCGCCTATCTGCCGGATATGCAGCCCAAAACTGCCGCTGAGATTGCCGATGATTTTTATTGGGACGGCCTGAAAGCGGCTGAAAATGCTGATGACTGCGGTGTGATCGTCAGTTGGACAAGCAATATAAACAATGAACCGCTGGAAAAAACACAAAAAGGTGTTTACAATATCAATCCGCTCAACTGGAAAACAGATGCAACTCCAGGAAGTGCAAAAGAAAATATCAAGGCTGTATTTTATATGCCGGAACACAAAAATATTTTCTGGCGTAAGGTCGAAGCGGAAAATTTCTGCAAGGCTGTTATCAATTCTGAAAAGGGCGTACTTGAAATAGATTGTCCCTTGCCGCTGCTTCACGTTATCAATGGCAAATTTTCCCACAACTGCATTTCAATTTTTGCCGGAAATATTGCCGCCAATGCCAAAAAACGCGTGCAGAATCTGAAAAAATACAGAGAATGGAGGAGTGTAAAATGAGTTTTTTCGGTTATCTCCCCGCTTATATATTGAATCATTCGCCAAAAATAATTGCAGCGTTTGAAATGGATTTTCTGCGTAATCTTGACGCATTTCAAAAAGCATTGTCAAAAAATGAAAAATTTACCATGTTTCTGCAGCTCGGCTGGTCAGCAGAACTGCCTGGAGTTGCAGTTGAATTGAGATATCGTCTCGAAGAGGCAAAAAATGCTTTTCCTGAAGCCCGTTTTATTATACTTGCCAATGCTCCAAAAGAACTTGAAATCATAAAAAATTTCAATGAAGTTTATCTTGCAAGTCACAACGCATTTCTCGATCCTGCCCGTTATCCTCTGGCAAAGAAAAATAAACGGAAATTTGATGCTCTTTATATTGCCCGCATCACGCCCTTCAAGCGGCATGAACTGGCCGAAAAAATTGAAAAACTGCACCTTATAGGCAGTTATTCAGAAACAGAAAAAGAGTATTTTATGCAGACGATTTCCAGATTTCCTGATGCGGTCTGGAGTCAGAAAGTTCCGTCATTTTTTATCGGCAGAAAAATTTGTGAAGCCTCATGCGGATTGGCTCTTTCAGCGATTGAGGGGGCAATGTTTTCATGCGGGGAATATTCTCTTTGCGGCGTGCCTGTTGTAAATACAAAAAATATTGGCGGCAGGGATACTCTGCTGCCTGAATTTGCCGTCCGTTATGCTGAAGATAATGCCGACAGTGTAGCGGAAAATGTCGATTTCTGGGTGAATAATCCCATTGACCCGCAGGAGATACGCAACGGCTTTTTGAATCTGGCTCAGCCGCAGAAAGAGTTGGTTCAGGATTTGATAAATTCAATCGCAGGCAGAAAGGTTTATCTGCCGCATAAACTCAATATAAGATGCCGTTTGCTGCCGCATACAAAATTACTGCATGGAATAAGGAGGAAGTTAATATGAAAATTGCCAAAGATAAAATTTTTGCCGTCATTATGGCAGGCGGCAAAGGGGAACGTTTGTGGCCGTTGAGCACAGAAGAACGCCCGAAACCTTTAATTGCTCTCAACGGTCAGCAGACACTTCTGGAAGATACTGTACAGAGATTGTTTCCATTGCTGAGTGCGGAAAATGTTTTTGTCATAACTGACGAAAAATCAGCCGTTCAAGCCCGCGAAATATTGATGCTCCCACCGGAAAATATTATTGCTGAACCATGCCGCAGAAATACTGCCCCATGTATCGCTCTGGCGGCGGCTCTCATTCAGAGAAAATGTCAGGATGCAACAATGATTGTGCTGCCTGCAGATCATAGAATCACTCCTGTTAAACGTTTTCAGGAGGATTTGATTGAGTGCATTGATCAGGCCCAAAACGACTCTTTGACAATACTCGGAGTGCCTCCGGATAAACCTGCGACCGGATACGGATATATCAATGCCGGCGAAAAAATCGCTTCCGGTATTTATAAAGTGAATGCTTTCAAAGAAAAACCCGATTTTGAAACTGCACAGCATTATATGATGGATGGCAATTACTGGTGGAATTGCGGAATTTTCGTCTGGCAGGTCAAAGTGATCGCTGAAGCATTTCAAAAATATAATCCTGCATTGTTCGAAAAATTTGAAGCATGGGCAAAGGGCAGTGAATATCAGAAAGATTTTGAAACCTGCGAAAAAATCTCCATTGATTATGCCGTTATGGAAAAAGCCTCCAATGTTGTTGTAAAACAGGCATCTTTTCAATGGAATGATTTGGGGACGCTCGGAGCACTTTATGAAATAACAAGGAAGGATTTTCATGAAAACGCCATCAGTGCTCAGGGCAGAATCCAGCTGGATGATGCCGATCAGAATTTGATTTTCTGCGATGATGATACTGAAATCCGTTTGGAAAAAATCAAAAAATGTGCGGTGATAAAATCCGGAAAGGCCCTGCTGATAACTTCAAAATGGTGAAGTTGTACTTTGTTGCAAGTGGGGAGCTGCTTGCACTTCCCTGTACCCCCTGCAAGGAGATGTCCATTCCTCATTTTGTGACGCTGGTGCGTGAGTGTCGGCGGCTGTGTAGTATTTAGCTATTTTTTCGGCGGAATGTTCGATTGCTCCTCCCTATATAAAAGCGGGTGGATCGCCTCCCGAATCCACTCAGTTTTTTCATATTATCAGTCAATTTTCAGTAAAGAGCCAATTATAAAAAATATAAATTTTTTTTCATTTTGCTTGCAATTTCATTTTTATAAGTATATATTCCTTGTAAAATAAAATTTCATATGTGTCTATTATAAGGATATTGAAAAATGAAACAGCAGATGATTGCAGACGGAGGAATGCAGTATGTGCTGCAGATAACAGCACTTGAACAGGTTGTTTATTTGGATTTTGACGGAGAATTGACGGATTATAACGGTGAAATACTGACAGTCAATGATGTTGAAGTCGCAGATTCAGGGCTCGGGACGGAGCGTATTGAAAAAATCGTTTCAGCGTTGAATAAAAAATATGCGTCATTGAATGTCAGATTTGTAACTGAAATTCCTGAAAGTACCGAATACTCAACGATTTATGTCGGTATAACATCTGCATTTGACGAATATGGCAATTATATCGGACTTGCAGAAAATATTGATGAAGGCAACAAAAATAAAACTGATAAAGCATTTGTAATGCTTGATTCTGCATCGTCTGATGAGTTCATCATCAACACTGTTTCCCACGAAACCGAACACCTTCTCGGCATTCTCTCCCACAACGGAGAGGGACTGGATAAATATGCCGCTACTTATTACTATTTCAACCGCACATTCGATGGAATAGTGAAAGATTTTGAAAATGTTGGTATTTACTATGATGAGTATGCAGAAGATTATGTGGATTACGACAGTGACGATCCTGATTATTATCATTACAATACTTTTGCAGGAACAGTCGGACAATACGGTTCTGTAAGAGTTTTTTCCGGAGGTGCTGCAAATGAGGCAATTGTGAACGGCGGTTCATTGAAAATTGAAGATGATGGTACCGCCAGTAACATTGTTGTTTCAAACGGCATTATGAATATTTCCAAAGGCGGTTCGGCAGAAGAAGTACAGGTAAAAGCCGGAGGAGAAGTAATTGCTCATTACGGTACAGTTATTTATGATGTTTGTATTTCCAATGGCGGTTTTATGGACATCCGCGGCGAAGTGGAAAACATTGACGGTTATTATTACGGCGGTCAAGGTGCAGGAAGAGGGGTAACTGTATTGGAAGGCGGCAGTCTGACAATCGGCGGTTCTGCTCTTGATTTGGTTGTTTCCTCCGGCGGTAAAGCAGAGACGGATTATCTTTTTGAACTCAATATGACATGGGCGGAAATGGGTGAAGTCGGCGACTGGTACGATGAACCTGAATTCTGGGCTTTGCCCGGAACTGTTTATAATGCTGAAATCAAATCAGGTGCAAATTTTTCTGTTGCTGCAGGGTCAGTACTGAATAATGATATTGTTTTCGGCGGAACAGTTACTTTAGAAGGCTCCACTTCAGTTTATGGTGATGTTACGTTTGATATAACTGAACGTGAAGCAGCAGATTCCTATATTGTTGACGATCTGAGTGCTTTGCGTGGAGAGATAAGTTACAGTGTGCTTGTTACGCCTGATATGCAGGAGGGAACTTACAAACTTGCATCCGGCAATTTTGATGTGGACAGCAGAAAAGAGGTGTTGACTTCAATTACAGTCAGAGATGCTGAAGATATCTATGGTGTTGCCGACAGCAGCGGTTTGATTTACGGAGATTATATTTATGTCCTTGACAGTCAGAATATGCAGCTTGCTCTGACAATAAGCAAGTACAATCCGATCATTGGCTGTAAACAGTATTATGTTGAGACTTTTGTTGACGGCAATATGGTTTCCTCCGCTGTGAAGATGACGGACAAAACTCTTGTCGGCGGCGGTGAAGATGAAATGCATATTCACCGGGACGGTATTGCAGAAAATGTTGCTGTCAGCAGCGGCGGTGTTGTAAATATGTTCGGCAGTCAGTATTGTGATGACGGAGCGTATTTTAATTTTGTCGGCGGCAATGCAAGTGACGTTGTTATTCACAGCAGCGGTGAAATGTATATTACTGCAGAAGCTGCGGCAAGCAATGTTATTGTAAATTCAGGCGGTTATCTGAGACTTTATGAAACGATGGAGTTTAATGCAACATGGGGTGAAAATCCGGAGTATGCTGAACAACTGCAGCTTGATGAATTTATTTTCGGATACGGTCATGCCGTAAATCTGACCGTTCATTCCGGCGGTGTGGTGGAGGCCGATGGTAAATCAGTATTCAGCGGAGATATCATTCTTGGCGGTACTGTTACATTGAAAGGAGCACTCGATGCCCAAGCGGCGGATGTTGTTTTTGATTTGAGCTGCCGTTCTGTAACTGATTCATATATTGTAAATAATATCAGTTTTCTTGATGCACGCAGTTTTTCAATCACTGTTGCTGAAAATCAGGCTCTCGGAATGTATAAACTTGCCGGTAATGCCGCAAATTTCAATCGTACAATAACAATCGGCAATGTAAATCTGGCGGTCGGGCAGAACAGTGTTACTGTAGGCAAGTATGATTATTCGCTTGTTGTAAATAATTCAATTCTCTATCTTTCGGTCAAAGCAGCTTCAAATACCGGCAATAAAGTGAAAGTTTATGATGATGACGAATTGAAAAAACAAGCAGATGTTATGACCGGCGAAGTCTTGAATGCTGCAGGAAATAATTCAATGCACGTTTCCAAGGGCGGTATTGCCAAAAATACTTTTGCTGACAGCAAAACATACATATATATCAGCAGCGGCGGTATAACCAGTAATTCTTTTGTTTCCGGCGGGGGAGAGTTTGTATCTTCCGGCGGAATTGCCAGCGGTACGGTTTTGAGCAGTATTCCCGGAGAACCGAAGAAACACTGGACTGCCGGTATGCAAGCTGTTTATTCTTCCGGCAGTGCAATCGATACCGTAGTCGGAATGACTGCCGTACAATATGTATATTCAGGCGGTACTGCATTGAATACTGTTATTGAGTCAAACGGTAAGGTTTATTATTCATCCGGAGCGTATGCCAGCGGAGTTACTGTTCATGCCGGAGGCGGATTTACCGTCAGTATTTATGGCGGAGATGATGAGACTTTTCTGTCCGGAACCAATGTCAAGGGAACTTTTAAATTGGAAAACGGTGTCGGTTCAAATCTGGCAATAGCAGGACAATGGGTGTCCCTGTTTGAAAACGGTAATATTTATGCTACTCAACCTAATGTGATTTGTGTATCAAACGGAGGTATTGTCAGTAAAACTACTATATTTAATCGTGCTACGCTGCTGGTTTACAGCGGCGGAGTTGCCTATGATACTGTATTGGAAAACGGCGGATTCAGAGTTAATTCCAGTGGAATTGCTTACAGAACAGTCGTTGACGGCGGTTGGTTTTGTGTTGAAAGTTACGGTGTTGCCAATTCAAATACAGTTATAAATAATGGCGGAATGTATGTCAGTTCCGCAGGTGTTGCCAATTCAACAACAGTCAATAATGGTAAAATTGATGTTGACAGCTGCGGCACATTGAATGAATTTACTCTCCATAGAAATGGTCAAATGACTGTTTCTGGCGGAGCAATATTTACCGGAACTCATATTTACGGCGGCAATGTTACGGTAAATACGGAAAAAGTCAGTAATATCGATGCTTCAGGAGCGGATATTGTGATTGCTCTTGATGAACGTTCTGTCAGTGATGATTATATATTCGTTGGACTTCAGGCATTGAAAAATGCCAAAAGTTTCACTGTAAATGTAGCAGAAAATCAGGTGGAAGGAACTTATAAACTTGCATTGAATGCAGATGGTTTTGACCGTTCATTTACTGTAAAATGCGGCGATATTGTTTACGGAACCTTGAATGCAGGGCAGAAAATCAGTTACCGGAATGCCGAGTATGCACTTGTTGACATCGGTACATCTCTTTTTGTTTCAGTTACTTATCAGAACTGGACGGAGATCACGCCTGATAAATGTTTCTCACAGGCAGTTGAGACTTTCAGCAATAATCAGTTGACCTCCATGTCTCAGATAATGCTTAACAAAGATTTGACCGCCTGGGGTGATGATATAATGCATATTCACCATGACGGAATTGCTTCCGAAACAACTGCTGACGCTGATACCGAAATCCGTATTTTCAAAGACGGTTTGGCAAAAGATACGGAAATAAACGGAGGCGATATGCATATCTCAGAGGGCGGTATTGCTTCAAATACCGTGCTTAATGCCGGAAATCTTTATATTTCAGCCGGCGGCGTTGACCGTAACGGCACTGTGGAATATGACGGCTGTGTTTATGTTTACGGCAACGGAACACTGGATAAGGCTGCAGTAAACGGTATGGTTTTTATCTCCGGCGGTTTGATGCAGGATACGGAAATACAGCAGGACGGTTTGGTTTATATTTCTGCAGGCGGTATTGCTGAAAATACCAATATGTATGGCGGAGAAATTCACGTTTCCAAAAACGCCGGCATGGAATATACAGAAATGTATGACGGTCTGGTGAATGTTTCAAACGGGGCAGTCAGCGATATTATGAATGTTCGCGGCGGAGAATACAGAGTTTGCGGCGGTGCCGCAGATAATACTGTGATTTATGATAACGGTATAATGAAGGTTTTTAAAGCCGGCAGAGCGTCGAATACCCGTCTTGAGGGAGGAGAACTCAATCTCAAGGATGGTTCTTTGCATACAGGGACTCTTTATATTGATAATGATGCAGAAGTCAATGCTGAACAGGGCAGTGAAATCAATTTTGATTTGACTGCACGCACTCCGTCAGACGATTATATTATCAACAATATTGCCCTGGTCAAAGGAACTCCGTCATATACAGTTACGTTAAATGAAAATCAGCAGTATGGAACTTATGTGCTGGCTCATGGAGCGGCGGCTTTCAATACGACACTTACTTTAAGCACGCCGTCGGTATTTTATTCACAAATATCAGTTGGCACAACAATTACTGTCAACAGTTCGCAGTATGAACTTGCAGTTGACAATTCCGGACGTCTGCTGCTGAGTATCAGCCAATATGTACCGGATCTTTATCCTCCGGCATATTTCTCCTATGATCTGATTCAGGACGGCGGCTATGGATTTACCGGTGTGATTCAGGCACAGGACAATATTACCGGAGCAGAGGATTTGAAATATTACATTGCTTATTCGCTGAATGAATATGAACTGGAAGCCGGTAGCGGCAAAACTCCGGGATTGACATTCTCTCTTACTCCTGATTATGCCGAAAAATATATTTATTACCGTATATGGGTTGAGGATGAAAGCGGTAATATCAGCAAAACTCCCATTGGCAAAAAACAGGTAATCGATAATACCGACCCCGTTTTGACCGGAGAAATTGATGTCAATATTTCAGATAATAAATTGCTCATTGACTGGCAGGATGCTTCGGATAATGTCAAAGTTGCAGGATATGAAGTGACCGTAAACGGTGAAACTTTTATCGTAAATACTTCAGAATGGACCTATAATATCATCGGCAGTATCCATGATTTTGACATCAGTGTAATTGCATTTGATCCCCGCGGCAACCGCAGCAATGTTTTAAGTACACAATATACGGCGGAAGGGTTGACAGATATTCTGCCGACAGCGGTCTGGGTGACTTGCGATGGCAAACAGACCGGCAGTGTGCAGGTCGATGATAAATTCTTTGTGCATATCAATATTGATAATATCAGCAATACTGCATCCGGTCCGTGCCAGGGAACTGTAACTTGTGCAGGGCTGGTTCTGGCAACTTTTGCCATTCCGTCGATTGAGGCGGGACAGAAGACTCCGAGTTATATTGAAGTGCCGATCGATCCGTATCAGCTGGCAACCGGGACTCATGATCTTGTAATCAAAGTTGACTCCAATGACGCAGTCACTGAATCCAATGAAATCAATAATGAATACAAATATTCCATCTCTGTAGAAAGTGAAGAATATTGCGATCTGGTAATCGGTTCACTGACAGTCAAAAAAGGGAAATGTACTTCCGGTTTGCAAGGCCCTTATATGCCGGGTGGGATCGTGCTGGAACGTGAGACCGCAGTAACTCCTGAAGATGATGTTTCAATATATTTTTCGGTGAAAAATATCGGTGCTGATTTTTACGGAGCGACGAAAGTTCATATTTTCAACGGACAGCAGTTGCTGGATACAATGGATGTTTTTGTTCCCGTATTGGGGAATGAATACGGTTATTACATTGCTCCAGGAACATTGCAGAATGGCATAAATGACATAACTGTTGTTGTCGATTATGAGAACAAAATCACGGAAGTTTCCGATAATAACAATTCTGCAACTGCTCAAATTGAAGTCGGCGGCGGCGACCTGATCGTTTCCAATATCGGTACTGATAAAGCCGTTTACAAACTTAATGAAACTATTAATTTCTCCTTTGCGGTCAGCAATATTGAAGCAATTGACATTACAGAAACAACTACATCAACTGTCTCAATCAATGACACGATGTGGTGTTTAAGATCGACTGCACCTGTCGCAGGAAATTCAGTTGTATATGATAATTTTACAATAAATGCTTCTGAACTTGGTATTGGCACTCATACTTTTGTTGTTAATGCCAATATACTTTTCGGTGCCGTACAGGAAATTGATTACAGCAATAATACTTCAAAAAAAGTTACCATCACCATTGTTGAAGAGTCATTTGTCAAAGATACCGAAAAACCTGTTCCCGGACAGATGTCTGTTGAACAGTTGAGCGGAACCTATGATTTTGTTGTCCATCCGTCAGGTTCTGATAATCAGACTGCAGCGGAAAAACTGAAATACAGAGTCCGTTATGCAGATTCTGCAGATAAAATAGTCTCTGCAAAATGGCAGGACAGTATGAATTTCCAGCTTGCAGAAAATAATGCTGCCCAGACATGGTATTATCAGGTCGAAGTGACCGATGAAGCAGGACTCAGTGCCGAAAGTCAAATCGGAAGTTTCACGGTAAAGGATATTACTGCACCTGTTTTCATTTATCATACTTTTGATCAGCAGACCTATGAAATATCATGGTCGGTTTTCGATAATTTCAGAATCAGCGGATATATTCTCAATATAAACGGCAATCAGATTTACAGTCAGAGTTTCACTGCAAATTCTGCAAGCAGCAGAGTCAGTGATGTTTTTGATGTTAGCAGTATGAATGGTTCGACATTCACCTATTCCATAACTGCTGTTGATTTTGAAGGCAATCAGGTTTCAACTTCTGATATTACAGTGAAAATGAATGATGTTACAGCTCCGGTCATTCATGATTGGAACTTGGAAAAAGTCACTGTTGACAGTTATGATTATGTCCTCAAATATATCAATGCAAGTGACAATATTGACGCATTTGAGGATTTGACGATACAGATTCAATATGCCTTCAATGCTGATGATGTGGAGTCTGCTCCGAAGCAGGGGATTTCATTTTCTCTTGCTCCTGAACAGGCGGGGCAGGATATGTATTACCGCGTGATAGTTTTTGACCGTGCCGGTAATTCAAGTGCCAGTGAAATTCGTAAAGTTTATGTCGATGATATTACTCCGCCTGAGATCCCGCAGAATCTGACTGTTTCAGTGAACGGCAGAGATGCGCTGCTGGATTGGGACCCCGCCGCTGATAATGTAAAGACTGCCGGTTATTCCATCCGTTACCGTAATGCCGGAACTATGACTTATTCCACAATAACAGTAAATACTGACAGCAAGACTTTGACAAATCTTGCTCCCGGCAGATATTATTATCAGATTGCAGCATATGATGCTGCTGGTAATTACAGCCCATGGTCCGGAGTTGAGACATTCCGTGTATTTGCCGCTGATCCGTATGAAAATAATGATACAGTTCAAACAGCATATTCTCTCGGAACACTTGACGGAACAAAAACATTTGAAGACGGCGTGATAAGCACTGCCGGAGACTTGGATCATTTCAGTTTTTCAATGAAGACAAGAGGTACAGCCGGTGATAATATCAGTTTGAGTTACGATCATTCTGAAGGTCAGCTTGGTTTATCACTCTGCCGTGTCGGTTCAACTGCAGTTATCCGCAGTTCCGATGAATCCGGAGTTATTTCGCTTGAGGGATTGACCAAAGGTGATTATTATATCTGCATCAGCGGCATAAACGGTTCGTTGAATTCTTATGATTTATCCTATACCAAAGTCAACGGTATTGCTGAAGACCAGTTT
The DNA here is from genome assembly GCA_017502435.1 of Lentisphaeria bacterium. Taxonomy (GTDB): domain Bacteria; phylum Verrucomicrobiota; class Lentisphaeria; order Victivallales; family Victivallaceae; genus RGIG5270. The sequence continues at coordinate 9,744 of JAFVUZ010000198.1, read as the reverse complement.
GAGGAAAATGATTCCCTCGAAAGTGCTTCAGTCATAAATATCGGCGCTGCAGTTGAAGGTTCATATCAGTTGACCATTGATCTTGAAAACGGTGCCGATGTTGATTATTTCAAAATTTCACTTGAGCATCCGTCTGCATCCGGAGATTATATCAAAATTGACAGTATTGCCGCCAATGGCGACCTCGATTTGTATCTGCTGGATTCCAAAGGCAATGAAATTAAAAGAAGTGCAACTTCAAAAAATACAGAAGGTATTTCTCTTTCAGGATTGAGCGCCGGAAATTATTATATCAAAGTTCAGGGGGCAAACAGCAGCGTCAGCAACAATTATACTCTTTCATGGAAAATTCTGCCGGCAGAAGTCGCTGCAGACCGCTATGAAGGTTCTGAACCGATTGAACTTAACGGCAAAATGACAATAAGTGATCTGACTGTCAGCAAAAATTCACGCAATGCCGACCGTCAGGATACTTTTGTATTTACAATTCATGACGGAGCGTCCGGCGGTCAGATAAGATTTGAGGATAATGACAGTGTCTGGCTCCGGCATGGATTGGCATGGCAGATTATTGATGAAAACGGCAATCCGGTAACTTCAGGCAATGGTTATCAGATTTCACTTTCACAGTTAGCGGCAGGTCAATATACTCTGACCGTTGATACTCCCAAAAACGGTTTGTACGGAGCATATTCTCTGGTCGCAGATATTCCTGAACCTGCAGTCAGCAATCCGAATGGCGGGCAGGGGGGCAATCAGTCCGGCAGTGCAAGTGAAAAGAAAAAAGCAAAAAATGCAGTTCTTATGTATATCGGTGCAGACAATAATGCTCATAATTTTGCCATGTCGGATTTGAAGCAGTTTGCTTCAGGCTATCATAACGATTCTGTTGATATATATGTTCTTGCAGACAGATCTTCAGATCCTGAATATCAGAACTATATGTACAGAGGTTATGAGAACTGGTCTGATACCCGTGTCGGTAAAATGGATCATAACGAATTTATTGTTAATGATTGGCTGAGTTGGGGTGAATTGGATACAGGCAATATTGAGACATTGAAAAAATTCATTGATTGGGGTATGGCTCAAACAGATGCTGAACAATATACACTTATTATTTTGGGGCACGGCAATGCTGCCGGAAATGTTTCTACAGATGACACAAGCGATAGTTTCATGAAAATATCTGAAATATCTTCTTTGCTGAAAACTTACGACAACATACCTGTTGTTATGTTTGAGTCATGCTGTTTTGGCAGTGATAAAGTGATTACAGAAATGGCAGGAGCGTGCGAATATCTGATTGCCTCAGAAGCTGTTTTTTATTCCGGATATAATACCATAAACTGGTGGTATTTTGCAGAGTTATTAAAAGCAGATATGTCGGCAGAGGAAATAGCCAATCTGTTTATTGATGCCGCCAATCCGGATTTGTATGTAAATCATCGTTCGGAATGGATGCGTTATGAAGATCATACTTTGGCAGCGTATAATGTCGGAGAGTATGTGCTGGCAGATGCATTGAATGAATTCGGTGCCCATACGGAGGAATTTGAGAACGCAGACTGGAGAAGTATGGCAATTGCATTCAAAAATGCTGTTAATTATGCCTCTATTTATTCTTCTGTCAATTTATATGTTTCCGACCTCGGACAGATATTGTATAACTTATTGGATATGAATATTTCAAACGATTTGGAAGATGCGATCAATGATCTTCTTGCAGATATCAGTGATATTGTCATCGCCCAGAAATCAGTGCCGGCATATTACGGTTCATGTTTCTCGGTATTCAATCCCATAACTTCCGATGAAGAGGCAATGGAAATTTATGTAAATCAGAAGATTCCGCATGAGAACTTCGATGAATGGATCGATTTCCTTGAAAAACTGGCATCCCAAAAAGTTTTTGCAGAAAATATTGCAAGAGCAGCTACTTTCAGTATGTCGCTTGTCTGTGATGATACGATCATAGCAGAAAATCTCGGAATTTTCAGCGGTTCAGGAATAAGTTTTGACGGTCTCAATGTTATCGGCAGCAGCTGGTATACTGTTACTGTTGACGGTACGGTCGGTGAAAATGACCGGATCATATGTACTGCCGCCGCAGAAAATGCAGTTCTTGATGCAGTTCTTTATGATGAAAATATGAATGTTCTCTGGCAGGGCGATGCCGCAGAAATAATTTTGAGCGGCAATATCCCGGAGAACGGTGAATATATTATCCAAGTATCAGCAAATATAGAAACTGCAATAGATGTCGCTTTTGAAGCTGATTGGACAAGCGGCACCGACCGTTTCGATTATGCCGGAAGTACAGCAAATATGCCGGATGTCAACGGCAATTCATGTATTGAAAAAGCTACGGAACTTGCCTGCGGTATTTATACCGGACTTGCAAGTTATGCCGGTGATTCTGATTATTACTCATTCCTTGAAACTCAGTCAGATGTATTGCAGATAAAAGTGAATGGCAGAAATCTTATTTTGAAAGAGTATGATGCTGACGGCAAACTTTTGCAGACGGTAGAGAACCGTTCCAGTGATTCATGCATCATTTCTGTCGAAGCAGGAAGTTTCCTTGCCGTTGAGGGAATATATTCATTGAGTGAAGGAGTGTCGTCATACAGCATGGATATTATGCCTGCACCTGAAAAACTTGAGCTTCAGAGCAGTGCAAACCGTATAAGCTGGGACAAAACTGCTGAACTTGATAAGATAACGGTTGAACTTTCTATAGATGATTTCAATTCTGTTTTGAAATTTACAACCGGAGACAGCGGAGCTGATATTTTCGGTTACAGCGGAAAAATTGACTGGCGTCTTGCCGGATATAACAGTGATAAAAATTTCGGAGAAGATACACTTTATGCAGATTCTGATAATGCAAACCCCATAAAATATGTTTCAGAGACAAATAATTTTAAGGATGTTTTCTTCGCATCAGGCAATAAGCAATGGGGAAATTATTTCTGTGCTGACTATGTGGGAGCGGTGATGCTTGAAGAAAAGGTTATGCTGAAAGGCAAAAACAGAATTGAAGATGTTTTTGCCGGCTCAGAAGATGCCAATATTCTGGTTATGACTGACGATAAAAACGGAGATGCTTTGTTCGTTGATGATGTTTTCTCTGCCTTCGGAGAGCAGTCAAGATTGAGTTCAATCGATGAAATCCGTGCTGGTGCAGGTGATGATATTATCGATATGACAAGTCAGAAATTTGAATACACCGGAGGCGGGATGAAAATTTACGGCGGACTCGGAGATGATGTAATCTGGGTAAATAACGGCAGTAATGTTATTTTTGGTGATGCCGGAAATGACCGCATTATCGGCGGCGGAGATGATGATATAATCGTCGGCGGCAGTGGCAATGACAGTATGCATGGCGGCGGCGGAAATGATAAATTGGTTTTCGGCGGTGATTTCGGTAATGACATCGTAGAACAGTTGACAAATGGGAAAGTCACTTTGTATTTTGACGCTGCTGAAGAAGAAGTGAAAATAGACGGCAGAACTTATTCTGTCGGTGAAAATTCAGTGACACTTCAGGGCGATTTTGATGTTGAAGTATTCTACGGTACAGATAAAACTCTTGCTTCAATTGGTGCATATGATGATTTTGCCTCTGAAAAAATCTTTGAGGACAAAGTATTGATCGCCTGACATTTTGTCGTGCAAAAATTGAAACAGAGTGCTGTTGACTGAAAAGTTGAACAGCGGTCTTTTTTCAGGATTGAAGGTTTTTGCGGTATTGTTGAGGTGAGATTTTTTGAAATGTACGGAATACACGGTTGAAATGAGAACTGTTGCGGAATCCGGCAAGACGGCAGATTTCTTCAAGTGATAAGTTTTTGTTTTTCAGCAGACTGCAGGCTTTTCCGGTTCGCAGTGTATTGATTTCGGTTTCAATCGTGCGTCCGGAATGGGCTTTGTAGAGGCGGCACAAACGCTCGCGGCTGAGGTTCAGTTCCGAGGCGATTTTGCCAAGTGAAATATCTGAATTGTAATTTTTCTGAATATATTCCTGTATATAATTGGCTGTCCATTCCGGATGGCGGCGGTATTTGCGTTCACTCTGGCGTATCAACAGCAGAAGCAGCTGCTGCAAATACAGCCGGAGCATGGCTTCACGGTTTATTTCATTGTTGTTGAATTCAGAATACATATTTTTTATCAGAGAGCATATTTTGCTGTCCGCATTCATTATTTGCCACAATGCGGCACTTTCAGGCTCAAGATCAGGTGAAAAAATCCCCTGCAGATGCAGTGGGTCCTGCATTTTATATAAATCTTCCGGAATCAGCGAAGTATCAAACAGAATATTATAAAGCATGATTTTGCTGCCTGTAATATCCCACGTTGTCAATTCTGCAGGATGAACGATAATAAGTGTATTTTTTTTGAATGGAAATTTCCGCTTGCCGACGACAAAAAATCCGTTTCCTTCCGTTATCAGAGTAATTTTCCAGAATTGCCGCTGAAAACGTTTACTTAAATTGAAATCTTCTGAACGGTTTTCCTCGTGACTTATGTAAAAAGGAAAGCCGTCATTAAAAAAAGAGTGTTTTTTGTACAGTTCAAGTTTTATTTCATTTTGCATAAAATATTTCTTTCATATACACATTATTTTTGCAGCGTACAGACAGTGCATATAATATAACGACGGTATTTTAAATTACAAGAGTATGAGTATATTTTTTTATTATGCGGTGCTGCTGTTGCGGGTATATTGCTGCAGTATTTTTTGCATGGGGGCAGTCAGTTCTTTTATGATAAAAAATTGACATTTAATTGATTTTGTATATTAGAGTCAATATTTGATTTGAAAATTATTTTTCTGGATGTATTTTAGAATTGAAAATAAAAGGAGGCGATATGCAAATTATTTCTGATATTGAATATTCTTCAGGGGTGGTCGGCGATCTTTTTCTGCCGGATGAACAACTTCCGGAAGGTGGATTTCCGGCAGTCGTGCTGATTCACGGGGGGAGTTGGACTTCCAATGACCGCCATTCAGTGCGGGGGATAGCGGATTTTCTGGTTGAAAATGGTTTTGCAGTATTTAATATTGAATACCGTCTGGCTCCGCAGTTCCGCTGGCCGTCCGGACTTGAGGATTGCAAAAATGCAGTGCGGTATCTGGCAGATTCAAATTATCCTGTAAACCGCAGAAAAATTTCAATCATCGGTGCATCTGCGGGGGGGCATTATGCTTTGATTGCAGGTCTTTCACTGCCGCCTGAAATGGTCTGCAGTATCGTATCAATTTCCGGTATAGACGATGTTTTCAGTGATTACAAATTTGCACCTGACCGTTATTGGGCACTGCTGGGCGGCAATCCGTCTGAAAGGAAGTTGTTTGAACTTAATCCCGCCTCTTATGCAGGAGATGAAATACCTCCGGTTCTATGTACACATTGGCGTCAGGATCAGGTTGTACCTTTTGAATCCTGCATTGATTTTGTAAAATCTGTCGAAAATAAAGGCGGCAGAATTTGTGTTTACAGTTACGATTTTGAGCGGCAGAGTGAAGGCCACGGAATATGGATTCCAGACTCAGAGCCGCACCGTTTGTATCCTGATATAGAAGCCGTCATCGCGGCATTTTTAAAAACAGTTATTTCAAAATAATCATAAAAATACGGAGAAAATTATGCAAATACCGAGACGTAAAGCTCTTACCGGCAATATTGCTGTGTGCTCAGTTGGATTGGACACATACTGGAAACAATTTCCTGGTCTGCTGGATGAAATGAAACGCAAAACCGGAGTGTTATTGAAAAAATTGGAAAAAAATCAGGTCAATATTACTGATTTCGGCATGATTGACAATGCCGCCAAAGCGTATGAAGTTTCACCTTTGATAAAAGCAGCTGATCCGGATGTTCTTTTTATAGATATGGTAACTTATGCTACCAGTGTGACTTTTGCTCCGATTATCAGAGAGATGAATTGTCCTGTTGTTCTGCTGGCACTGCAGCCTGCAAGTGCGATGGATTATCCCAACGGTACAACTTATATTCAGCTGTGCAATGACGATTTCTGTTCTGTTCCGGAATTTACAGGCGTGGCAATCCGTATGGGTAAACCTGTTTCAGATGTCATCATCGGCACGCTTGAAAATGATGATGGTGCAGATCGCAAAATTGCCGAATGGTGCAGAATCGCTCATGTCCGGCATGACCTCCGCCGTGCCCGTATCGGATTGATGGGCCATGTGCTTGATACCATGCTTGATATGCAGACAGATCCTGCCGCTGTAACTGCCGCATTCGGGGCTCATGCTGTTCCGTGCGAACCTGATGAAATCATGGCGGAATATCAGACTCTATGCGATGATGATCCGGCAGTTGCGGAAATGATTGAGCGTATAATGGAATTTTTTGAAACGCCTGATCCCGGTGCTGATAAGATTGCGGAAAAGCTTACACAGAGTGATTTGCTGACTGCCGCCCGTGCAGCTGTTGCACTTGAACGTTTTGTTGCCGGAAAGCAGCTGGACGGATTTGCTTATTATTATGAAGCACAAGTTGGCTCTGAAATGCGTAAACTTGTGACCAATCTGATTGTCGGCAATTCATTGCTTACCGGTGCCGGATTTCCCATGTGCGGGGAATTTGACCTTAAAACCTGTATTGCCATGCTGATAATGGACAGACTTGAAATCGGCGGCAGTTTTGCAGAATTTCATCCGATCGATTTTGAACGTGATACAGTGCTGGTCGGACATGACGGCCCGCATCATCTTAATATCGCTGACCGTAAACCGAAACTCCGCAGTTTGAAAAAATACCACGGCAAACCCGGTTCCGGTGCCAGCGTTGAATTTAATATCAAAACCGGTCCGATTACTCTTTTGAGTATAGGAGTTACTGCTGAAGGTAAATTCAAATTTATTGTTGCAGAGGGCGAATCCATGCCGGGGCCGATACCTCCGACCGGCAACACTAATACGCATGGTAAATTTCAGCCTGACGTCCGCACTTTTCTGACGGATTGGAGCAAAGAGGGCCCGACACATCACTTCGCTCTCGGAATCGGTCATCATGCTGAAACTTTGAAGAAGATTGCCGACAGTTTCGGGATTGAATGTGCGGTTGTCAGCAGGAGAAAATAAAAATGAAAAAACAGAAAAATCTTACTCTGGAACTCAGTTCAAAATCCTTCAGAGATGATTCTGAAGCAACCATGTTTCAAGTATGCCGTACACTTTTTGGTCAATACAGATTTCTTGCTTCGTATGCAGAACAGATTTCGGTCATGCTCTGGATTGCTGACGGCAGTGAAATATTGGATTACAGCGGCAATATTGATGATACTTTTGAATGGGCTCACTGGTGCGGTGTTGCCAATACCGGCAAAGTCAGTGAAGTTGAAGGCCGGGAACGACGCAATACTCATCATTTTCCCAAAAATTATATTGAAAATGTCACCCCCAGAACTTACCGCTGGCTGAAAAGACTTATTGAAGTCATCCGCATTTGCGGCAGAGAAGTTCTGCATACGGAAGTCAGAGTGGGGGCAACTTATGACAACGGCCCTGAATTTGCTGTTTCCGACTTCAAATTCAAACGGCATCCGGAAATTGCACAGGCTGATACACTTTTTCCGAAAAGTTTTGTCGTATGCACTGCTGTTTTGAATGCCGATAAACATCATTATGCCGCTTTTCCTGATGGTATTCCGGAAGGAACGAGTATAGGTTCTTTCCTCGGCAGACAGTATAAATGTTTTGCAAAGGATATGAATTATGATTATCTGTGGCTTTCAAACGGAATGGGCTTCGGGACGGAGACATGGGGGATAACCGGAATGCTTTTTGACAAAAAGCAGTTTTATCCGGAGAATGCTCCGGAAGCGGCGGCATTGATGCGGCAGTTCTGGAATGATTTTTTTGCAGGCTGTCCCGATTGCATTATTGAGACCAGAGGTACAAATTTTTCCGCCGGGATAGAAATTGCTACCGATGCTGCACCGTTGAAGGAGATTTTCAGCCGGGAATCTGTTGCAGTGCCGGTCAATTCTCCGTGGGCGGCTCTGAATTACCAGTCCGGTCGTGAAATTGCCGCCTATCTCAGCCATATAGCACCGGCGGAAAACAAAAATATTCCTTTCCGTTATTATATGCATGACCCGTGGTTTATGAATTCTCCATATCTTGACCGTTACGGCAGGGAGCCGTGGGATATTTTCCTGCCTGCGGCCTGCAGCAGGATAAATTCGGCGGGCGAAACTGAAAGTATTGATACTGTATCGTTTCTCTCTGTTGATACCACATGGGGCGATATGCCGGAGCGTGCGGCAGGGGAAGTGTCAAATTATGTTGTCGAGGCACTCGAAACTGCACCGGATAAAGCAGCTCCACTGGTGCTGGTCTATCCATTTGAAAAATACAGCGATATGGTTTTGAAGGAAAATCGCGGCAACGATCATATTTTACTGGAAGAACTTTTTCTCAGTGAAGTATTGCAGAACGGCCTGCCGCTGAATACGGTGATTGAACGGGAAAATTTCAGGAAACTTGCTTCAGAAAATATTTTGCCGAAGCGTATTTTTGTCATTCCGGTCTCTGCTGTTGACAAAGATTTGATGGATATTATTGAAAAAATGCTTGCAGACAGAGGAAATATTCTGCTTTACGGAGCATTGAACAATGCAGATGAAGCATTGCTTGAAATGCTTAAAATCAAAAATGATATTCCTTTGACAGGTGATGGGAGAGTTATTGCTGAAAAAAGTGTCGATTCATTGCAGAAAGGAGAATTTTCCAAACTAATCCGCATTCAGAAACAGTACAGTGCCGGAGGTCTGACTGAAACATTTACAGGCAATCCGGATAATATAAAAATATTGGCAGAAGCGGAAATTTCCGGAATGAAACGTGTACTGGCTATGGTGCGTAATTTTGACGGCGGCGGCAAACTCGGCTTTGTTCGCGGCGTTCTGCCTGACAGCGGCAAAGTTGATGAAAGCAACTGCCTTTTTGATTGTGCCAAAGACGGTGAAACTTTCCCTGTTTCTGTACTTTGCCGGGATATTTTGAAAAATTCCAACTGGCTGGTCGGCTGTGAACTTTACAGCCCGGAACGGCCGAAACCGACATTGACAATACACCGTAACGAAGGAGCGTTTTATTTCAGCGGTTTTGTACCTGATACCAATATGGCTTTGAAACTTGGAACTCCATATGGAGCCCCGCTTTTGTCCGGGTATGACGGAGTGCTTGCCAATGATGTTATAACTTATCATCCGTCAGTCACTCTGCATGGAGAGTGCCGCTGCTTTGTCAAACAGAGTATTGAAAGTGCAGTATGTGTCCGTCACCGCTGCCAGGGATATATGGAATATTCCCGCTGGGACAGACGTTATATCAGCAATCTTGTCAATGCCGAAGTGCGGTATTTCCCGCCGGATAATTTTGAGGGGACTTTTGAATTTCAAATGTATCCTGAAGTTGTCGGAGAAGCAGTCCTTCTGACTTTGCCGCTTCTGGATTACACATGGGAAGATACTCCGGACGGACGTTGTGCAGTTATAAAAAATGTCAGCGGAGTATTTTACATTTCCCCTGTGAAATAAAAAGCAGAATAAAGAGGGTGTTGCAAAACTTAAAAAAGTTTGCGATGCCCTTAATTTTTATTGTTCGCTATGTTCCCAATACGGGGAGATATCTGTATCTTGTGTTTTTTTGCAGGGGCTTACGCCGCCCGGCGTTCCACCCGCCTCTCTTTTACGCTG
>JAFVUZ010000197.1 GCA_017502435.1 Lentisphaeria bacterium | reverse complement strand
TAATTGTCATTCGGATTGCCAACGGAATATTTTCTGCATCGACTTCATCGAACTCGCTGTTCCACACAATTTCATTCTTGGAGCGTTCTGCATACCGGAACTCCAGTTTTTGAACATTTGATATCAATACTTCTTCGGTACAATGTTCCGGATCTTCTTCCGTCATCGGATAATCCCGATACTTGGCAACAAGTTTATTTTCACGCAAAAAGAGTTCTATAAAACGGATGCCATTTTCATGCTCGCTATTGATACGATGCAAATATGCCAACCTGACAGAATCGCTTCTCCCTTTGAAAATCTGCTTGTTTTTATTGTTTTCATCCGGCCAGTGAAATGGAATAGCGTTGCGGAAAACATTGTTGGCGATCCGATCCAGTTTAACCATGTCTTCAAGCAAAGCAGTATTCTCTTTGACTTTGCTCCAGCTCTGCTGAACTGAAAATAAAACCGTACCGGTCAGTGTCGCAATCAAAGAAAGAATTGCAAATGCGACAATAATTTCTATCAAAGTGAAATGGCGTTCAGTTCGCATGATTACCCTCCTCCACGAAAGTATCCATAACCAAACTGTCGATTTCTTCACCGTCTTTTATCAGTTGAACCGTGAGTTTCTTCAAACTTCTTCTGGAGAGCAGAGTGTTTTCCGGCTTCAATTCTGATTCAGAAAACGAATATTCCACTTGATAATCGCCGATAAACAGACTTGGCTCAAGAGCTTTGTTTTCTCCGTGAATCAAAACAAATTCAGCAGCCTGCGTCAAATCATGAGTCTGTTCCCAATTACTGCGGTTGATATCCAGCCGTTTCACCGCCATTGTCATTTGCCACATTAAAAGCGATATGCCACCGGCTAAAATCACCATAGCACAAAGTACTTCAAGCAATGTAAAATTATTCTTTTTCATAACTGCTCAACACTCCGGTCAATGGTGAAATTCTTACTCCGGCAACATCTTCTCCTGCGGCGAACTCGATTGCGGCAACTGCCGCATTGCCATCAGGAAAAAACTTCATACACATCAAATCGTCTTCTGGTTCAACGCCATTGACTAATAATTTTGTTTCTTCCGGAAGATAAATGCTCTCTTTATCAAATTTTATGATCCGTTTTTCGTGATAGTAAAAAACTTCCTGCGGCTTGCCTTGAGCAATGGCATATCTGCGGCACAAAGCTCCCATCCGTCGCAGTTCTTCTGTCAATTCATCGGGAGATTTATCCAAACGCAATTTGGAAAAATTGACCGTTGCAACTCCGACCACCAACATGATGACGGCAGTTACTACAATCATTTCCAATAATGTGTAAGGATGTCGATAGATCATTCTTCAGTATTCCAGTTTCCGATATCTGCGTTTTCTCCATCACCACCGGGCTGTCCATCAGCTCCATAACTGATAATGTCAAATTCGCCGTGCGTTCCCGGCTTTTTGAAAACATATTCGTTATCCCAAGGATCAAGCGGAATAGTGCCGCCCTTGATGTAAGGCCCTTTCCACTTTTTGAAATTCCGATTGTTTTTGACCAGTTCCTCCAAGGATTCCGGCATCTTTTTGGTATCAACCCGGAAACTGAAAATTGCCTGTTCAAACATGGCAATCTGGGCTTTCGCCGTGCTTACTCGGGATTCTTTGACGTGATTAAAATACATCGGGGTGGCGATCGCTGCCAACGCCGCAAT
>JAFVUZ010000196.1 GCA_017502435.1 Lentisphaeria bacterium | reverse complement strand
GTTTCGTTTAAAGTGCAGCTTGAACTCGCTCGCTTTTTGCGGCGAATTCGCTGTTCTTTGATTGTTGGTGATGCTATCACCAATGAAAAATGCGGGTTAGGATTATTTAATGCTGTGTCAGGCAATTTTGTAAAATGTCTGACATTTTCGCCTGTTTTCAAATTAAAGTCCTAAATCAGGAGAATTTTGTCAGACATATTACTCATGAACATCACAGCTTTTGGACGCCGGGATTGCTTTAATCTGAAGAATACCCGTGCCGCAGGATTCTTTTTCCTGTCTGACATTGTCAGACATTTTCGGGCATACGGATTCTTCCTCCATGCGGGTTCTACGGGAAGAGTTTCATTGCGACGTGAAGAGCTGAGATGGCACTCTCTATCACTTCTTTATGCTCTTCAATCCATTCCCTGCAATAGGCAATGTCCGTTCTGAGTTCCTGCAGTTCCGTATCAGTGAGACGGGGTGATTCCGGAAAACAACTGCTGTATCTGAGGTATTCACTCATCGTTCTGAATCCATAATCACGGGTGTTCTTCTGGATAAGATTCTGTTCCTCTTCAGTAATGCGGAGAGTTATTCGGATGAGCTTTTTCTGCGGCTGTTTTTCCGTCTTGTAAGTTCGACGTTTCTCAGTCATCCAAGTCAAGCGGTATTGCATGTATGCTATTTTGAATTTTTGCCGGGAATTTCTCTGCGCGCCGGATACAAAACCGGGGAAAAAACGATAACCCGGTAAAAAATGAATTTCCGGTCGGAAAATTATATATCAGAGAAGAGTGCCGGAAAACCGAAAACGGAAATCCTTTGAGCAATCGCAAAAATACGGCAGAAACAGCAAAATCAAAAATCACGAAAAATGGTCTTCAGATGCGGTTTTGGAGAGGTTCACACGCAAAATCAATCCGTGAATCACTGATTCCTGCTGTGAACCGCTGAAAAACCAGTGAACCGGAAGCAGTGATTTTCGCCGTCTTCGTAAATTTGCTCCAAAGTCTTTAATGTTTTTTACTTACACTAATACAATGGGCTGAAATTTTAAAAAGTGAAAAAACTGTGTTTTCATTTTAAAAAATGAAAAAACATGCTGTTTTCAAATCGAAAAACCTGTTTTCAAGTGGAAACAGAGACACTGATTTTTGCTGTGAACTGCCGGGAGTATTTATAGTACAGAGGATTTTACCGGTTCACACCTAAAAGATATAAATAGATTTCCGACCGGAAAATCAGAATTTACCCGGACATCGTTTTTTCCATACGACGTTTTGAAAAGAACAGGAAAACAACACAGAATAAAGAAAAATAAAATGAGCCTTTTACCCTACATCGTAGGGCTAAGGCTCGAAGAGCCGCACGCCCTAAAGGCGTCGCGGGGATATGGGCGTTCAGATGCAGTCCTTTAAGTTGAACTTGAACGGACCGAGGTTTCCGCCGTAGTTTCCTGCGGTGATCTTGACGACACCCGGAACTCTGCATGCTGCCTGGACACCGGCCTTCATTGCTGCCTTGACTGCCTCTTCGGAGACACCGTCAATGACAATCTCGTAAACTGCCTTGACGCC
>JAFVUZ010000016.1 GCA_017502435.1 Lentisphaeria bacterium | reverse complement strand
CTGACACTCACGCGCCAGCGTCACATCGCTCCGGGTCGTACCCGGCGCCGGGTGCAGGGGCGGCGTAAGCCCCTGCAAAAAAGCACAAAATAAGTTATCTCCCCATATTGGGAATATAGCATTTCAAAAAGGTTTTTTCCCACAAAACAGTTTTGCAACAGCCCCATATGAAAAATAAAATAATTCAACAGCAATAATGCCGGAAATATCTTACGCTTTGTAACGGAGTTCTCCGTCAACATAAGTTTCAAGAACTTTGAAACCCTCATCAAGAATTACGATGTCGGCACAATAACCGGGTTCGATTTTGCCGATACCGGGCAGATTCAATGCTCTGGACTGATTGTATGAAGTGGTTTTGACCAGTTCAGAAATATCAAGTCCTGTAACCATGTAAACATTCTTCAATGCATCGCAAATCTGCAAAGTTGAACCTGCCAGTGCACCGTTGGCAAGCCTTGCGGCACCTGCTTTGACAAATGTCTGCATACCGCCGAGATCATATTCGCCGTCAGGCATTCCGGAGGCACGCATTGCATCAGAAATCAACTGGATATATTCAGTATCTTTGAGGGCAAAAACAAGTTCGATCATATCGGGACAGATATGGAGTTTGTCACAGATAAATTCAATATAAACATCATCATGAAGCAAGCCTGCTCCGACCATACCGATATCGCGGTGATGCAGAGGTGTCATCTGATTGCAGAAATGACTCAAATTACGCATTCCGTGCAAATAAGCATTTTTGAAATCAGCATGAGTTGCGTTGGTATGAACTGCAGAGGGAGTGATACCCATGGCGAGCAATGCAGATGAAAATTCGGCTCCGCCCTCAACTTCGGGAGCGAATGAAACCTTTTTAACCGGAAAAATCGCATTCAGGCGTTTGACTTCCTCAATATCCGGCAGGCGGACAAATGCAGGATTCTGGGCTCCGATAAGTTTGGTATTGATATAAGGTCCCTCCAGATGAACACCGGGGAGTTTGCAGCCTTTTTTACTTGCATTTGATGCAACATAATCGGCGGCACTTTTCAATGCACCTGAAAGTTGTTCTTCGCTGACAGTCAAAGTGGTCGGCAGCAAAGTTGTCACGCCTTCAGCAAGTTTATTTTCAGCAATAGCTGCAATCGCTTCGACAGAGGCATCGCAGAAGTCAAAACCGCTTCTGCCGTGGCAGTGAACATCGACAAAGCCGGGCATAAGCATATTGTTATTGCAATCTTTGACAGTATCAGCCTCCGGCAATTTATCGCCGGGAGCAAAAATCTGTTTGATTTTGCCGTCTGCAACGAGGACGGACATATTTTCATTTTCAAATCCGGGAGTTACCAGATAGCAGTTTTTGAAAAGAATTGACATGATTTATCTCCTTATTTGATTGCGGGCAGACTTGCGGCAATAACGGCCTGACCGTGACGTTTGAATTTTTCATCGGGGATACGGAAGTTCACGGAGCCTGCCAGTTCGGGGAATTCTGCATCAAGAACTTTTTTGGCTTCTTCGATGATGATTTCTCCGCCTTTACCGGAACTTACACGACCGAGGATGAGGAGATTTTTGATTTCATAGAAATCTGCATAGTGGGCAATCGCATAACCGAAACAGGTTCCGATGGTGCGGTAAATTTTTGCTGCTCGTTCATCACCGTCAGCCATAAGAGCCTGAACAGCTTCAAGACGTTTCGGGAAAGGCATATCAGATGGATATTCCAAACCGGCAGCGGGAGCCAGACGGGCAACAGCCTGCTGAGAGAAATACTGGGCACCGCAGCCGATATCTCCTGACCATTCATCAGCGGGAGCATCATCACGGTAATCGACCGGAGCGAAAGCAAGTTCATTGAGCCAGTCGGTGATATTGCCGTTCAAATTGACATAACCGATAGCCTGGCTTGTCCCCATTGACAAACCGAGAACGCCATTGGATTCCATGCTCATTGCACCGGCAAGGGCGGTAACTTCGCCGTCATTGGCAACGACCATCGGAACGTTGTATTCTTTCTGGATTTCGTCAAAAATGGGAACGATATGTTTGGCAAAATCGTCTTTGGAAATACCGCGGAAAAGTGAAGCCAGTCTCGGATGATTATCAACATAAACACCTGCGGCACTGCCGCCGATGGCATCGACACGGGGGAGTTTTTCTGCGGCACGGCGGAGAGAATCACGGATGCCCTGTTTGTGGTATTCAGGATCTTTCTGGAAATATGGATCCCAGACAACTTCTTCGGTATGAACGACTTTGCCATCAATCACAGCGGCACATTTGCGGTCTGAACCTCCGAGGTCAAAACCGATACGGCAACCGTCAAGATGACCGCCGAGCTGAACCTGAATTTCATTTTCAGCGGGAGCATCTTCCAGAGTGACAGGAGTGATTTTGAATGTTTTTCCGTAAATGGTTTCGCCCATGATGTCATAGTCGAACTTGCGGGCACCGTCGGGAGCATAAATTTTTGCCAGATCAGCGGCAAGTTCGGGAGCATTGGCAATGACAACTTCATAACCGCCCTTCATCCAGAGCAGAAATTTGATTATGCGTTCTGCATATTTGATATTGAGAGCCTTGTAATCGCCGCTGTGCGGGAAAATTTCAGTTTTAAAAACAGAAACAGTTCCGTTGGGACGTTTGAGAGCGAAAACGGTCGGAACGGCTTGGCCGGATTCTTTGACCAGTCTGCGAAATTCCCGGTTCCAGAGAACTGCAGGAATATAAGCGGGATCGAGTTCGGGTTTGATTTTTGCTTGGATATTGATCATTTTATTCTCCTTTTCAATATATTAAGAATTTTTGATTTTCTATACAATATACTTATTTTTGCAATTTTTCAAATGGTGTGAAAACATTTTCGCAAAAAAATTTAAAAAAATATTTGCATTCACGGCAATAAGCATTATTTTAATAAAGGAAAGATTGAGAAAACGTTTTCACAAAATATGGATTTATCATGCCGGGCAAAATGGATATAAAAAGTTTCGCTGAAGCAATCGGAGTCTCCGCCGCAACCGTCTCGCGGGCATTCGGAGGTGCAGGACGAATCAGTGAGGGAACCCGCAAAAAAGTGCTTGAAGCAGCAGAAAAAATGGGGTATCACGCCAGTTTTCATGCCAAAAATCTTGGTTCAAAACATGGCGGCAGTATCGCTTTTTTCTATCCGGAACTTTACACTGACGAGCCCGACTACTTTATCAATGAAATTGTCATCGGCATAAACCGCACCCTCAATCATGACCGCTTGTTTAAAATCACTCCCTTTGATGAACATGATGAACGTCTGCTTGCCGGAGCCAGAGAACAGATGCTCGACGGCAGAGTTTCAGGTGCAATCATTATCAGCGGTACTGCCGGAGCATCCAGTTTGATTTCTCTTGCCCAAAAAGCCCGCATCCCTTACGTCATCATCGGCAAAAGCACTCCCAATTCAACCAATACCATTGACTATGACAATGAATACGGAGCGACTCTTGCCGGACGCTACTTCCGTGAAACCGGCAGGAAATCCCCCGCCTACATTTCCGGACATCTTGACCGGCCAAAAAAACGCGGATTCGCCGCAGGTTTCGGCGTTGAAGAAACTCAAATCCTTGAAATTCAGGGCGGTGCAGGTTTCAAATACGGTTATCAGGCGGCAGAAACTATTTATCACAAAAACCGTGACATTGACTGTGTTCTCTGTGCCAATGATATTATTGCAATCGGTTTTATCAAACGTGCGACAGAACTCGGTCTTGCAATACCGCAGGATATAGGCGTTATCGGCTTTGACGATATTGCCATTGCCAAAAATTATATGCCGGCAATATCAACCGTTTCACTGCATCTGCGTCAACTCGGAGTCAGTGCAGGCGAAATGCTTGAAGCTCAGTTTGCAGGCATTCCCAAAATACCCAACGAAGTCGTCCGCTGCGACCTCATCATACGTGAATCAACTTGATTTTATATAAGGAAAGGAAAAATTATGAAACCAACTCTCGTTCTGCTTGCCGCCGGTATGGGCAGCCGCTACGGCGGTCTCAAACAGCTTGACCCCATGGGCCCAAACGGTGAAACTCTGATGGATTACTCTATTTTTGATGCCATCCGTGCCAATTTCGGCAAGGTCGTCTTTATCATCCGTCACGATATTGAAGAGGCTTTCAAGACTCAAATCGGCAGCAAATATGAAAAATACATTCCCGTCGAATATGCTTTCCAGTCCCTCGATGATCTCCCTTCCGGATTCACAGTTCCCGAAGGCCGCGTCAAACCCTGGGGAACCGGTCATGCTATTTATGCCGCAAGAAACGTCGTCAAAGGTCCTTTTGTCCTCATCAACGCTGACGATTTTTACGGTCAGGACGGTTATGCAAAACTCGGCGAATTTCTGACAAAAAGTGCTGCCAATGAATTTGCAATGTGCGGCTTCCTCATGAAAAACACCGTCTCCGAAAACGGTTCTGTTTCACGCGGCATCTGCGATATTGATTCCAAAGGTAATCTCGCAAACGTCGTCGAACATACCAAAATCATCAAGGAAAACGGCAAATATATCAGCTGTCTCGACAACGGTGACAAAGTTGAATTCCCTGCAAATACTGTCGTTTCCATGAATATGTGGGGCTTTCAGGATACCCTCTTTGATTATCTTGAAGAACTTTTCATCGAATTTCTCAAGGAAAAAGGCGGCGAACTCAAAAGCGAATTTTATATTCCTTTCGTTGTCGATGCTCTCGTCAAAGCCGGTAAATGCACTGCAAAAGTCCTTATTTCTGAATCCGCATGGTTCGGTATCACTTATCAGGAAGATAAACCGGAAGTGCAGAAAAATCTCTCAAAACTCATCGCCGACGGCGTTTACCCCGGCAAACTTTTCAATTAAGAGGTCCTTATGAAACACGATTTGAAAGAAATCAGTTCACATTTCAATATTTACGGCGACTTCATCATTGCCGTTCCCTACGGTACAGGTCATATCAATGATACCTATCAGGCGGCTTTCAATCAGGCAGGAACTGTCGTCCATTACACCATTCAGCGTATCAATCACAACGTTTTCAAAAATCCCGTCAAACTTATGGAAAATGTTGAACGCGTAACATCTCACCTCGCAGCAAAAAGCGGAAATAGCCGCACCACTTTGCGTGTTGTCAAAACTATCGACGGTCAAAGCTGCTACGCCGCCCCCGACGGCAACTTCTGGCGCTGCTATCTGTTTGTTGAAAATGCCCGTACTTATGACGTCCTCGAAACCGCAAAACAGGCTTACGAAGCCGCCCGTGCTTTCGGTAAATTCCAGGGTGCTCTGGTCGATATCCCCGGAGAAAGACTCTTCGAAACCATCGTTGACTTTCACAACACCCCGAAACGACTCGCCAACCTCGAAGAAAGTATCAAACTCGATAAGTGCGGCCGCGTTAAAAATGTCGCAAAAGAAATCGATTTCGTAATGTCACGCCGTGACGATTGCGGAGTTCTGCTTGACCTCAATGCAAAAGGCCTCATTCCCGAACGCATCACTCACAACGATACTAAACTCAATAACGTTCTCATCGATGACTTCACCGGCGAAGGTATCTGCGTCATCGACCTCGATACCGTCATGCCCGGCCTCGCTCATTATGACTTCGGCGATATGATCCGTACCGGTACCAGCCCAGCTCTCGAAGATGAAGTCGATTTGAGCAAAGTCACCATGCGTTTCGAAATGTTTGAAGCCCTCCTCCGCGGATACCTCGCAGGCGGAAACGGCTTCCTCAATGAAGTCGAACTCGAATATCTCCCCTTCGCAGGTAAACTCATTACCATGGAAATCGGTATCCGCTTCCTCACCGATTACCTCGACGGCGATGTCTACTTCAAAACTCACCGCAACAACCATAACCTCGACCGCTGCCATACACAATTCAAACTCGTTGAATCCATCGAACAGCAGCTCGACGCTATGAAATTTAAAGTTCAGGAAGTCGCTAAAGGTTTATGAGGAGAAATTCAGGGGCGGAAAATGCAGGAAGGGAAGAAAAAACCTTTTGAGGAAAGGTTCTTTTCTTCCCCTCCTGCACCTCCCCTTCTTTTTCCAAACCTTTTAATATTCGCTTTCAGCTTTTTGCTGGTGCAAAAATCAGAAAGCGGTATAATATAGAACGGAGTAGTAAAATAAAAGTGAAATACGCTTTTGAATTTTTACGAAGTAAAAGAAAAAGCGTATTTAATACAAGAGTTTTTTGAAAATGATGAGGGGGTGCAGGGGGAGAAGAAAAAACTTTTTTGCAAAAAAGTTTTCTTCTTCTCCCCATGCAAAACTCAACAATTTACAGAAAGGTTTATTATGAAAGTTTTGATTACAGGCGGAGCCGGATTTATCGGCAGTCACATTGCCGAATATTTTCAAGGCAAAGCTGAAGTTGTAGTACTGGACAATTTGCGTTCAGGGCACAAAGAGAATTTGAACGGATTGGATGTCAAGTTTATTGAGGGAGACATTTGCGACCGTGCGGCAGTCAAAGAAGCAATGCAGGGAGTTGACTATGTTTTCCATTTGGCAGCGATGATCAGCGTACCTGAATCAATGTTCAAAATTGCTGAATGCATCAAAATCAATAATACCGGCATGATCAATGTTCTGGAAGAAGCCGCAGATGCCAAAGTCAAAAAACTCTGTTTCTCAACCAGTGCCGCGATTTACGGCGACAATCCGGAAATGCCCAAACGTGAAATCATGGTTCCCGAACCCAAAAGTCCGTATGCAATTACCAAACTTGACGGCGAATATTACTGCAATATGTTCACCCAGACCGGACGTCTGCAGACCGCCTGTCTGCGTTATTTCAACGTTTTCGGTCCCCGTCAGGACCCGAAAAGCGCATACGCCGCCGCCATTCCGATTTTTACCGCCAAAGCTGTCGCCGGTGAAGACATCACCATTTTCGGTGACGGCGAACAAACCCGCGACTTCATCTACGTCAAAGATATCGTCGAAGCCAACGTCTTTATGGCAACCCACGAATTTACAGGCGTTTACAATATCGCTTACGGCGGCAAAATCACCATCAACGACCTCGTAAAACGTATCAAAGATAAGGTAAACTCAACGTCCAAAGTCGTTTACCTCCCCGAACGCCCCGGCGATGTCAAACACTCCATGGCTGCCATTGATAAACTCAAAAGCACCGGCTTCACTCATAAGTACGACTTTAACGAAGGCATGGACGCCACTATCGAATATTTCAAAAATTTGAAAAAAGCGTGATGGTAAATTCAGGGGCGGGGAAAAAACCTTGTTGAAACAAGTTTCTTTTCCCCGCCCCCGAACCCCCACCCCTTTTTGCAAAAACTTTTGTTGAAATACGCTTTT
>JAFVUZ010000195.1 GCA_017502435.1 Lentisphaeria bacterium | reverse complement strand
CGCTGTGTACTAAACGTAGACTGATTTTTTATTACAAGGGGGCTTACGCCGCCCCCTTGTATCCCCGGCGCCGGGTACGACCCGGTGCGATATTACGCTGGTGCGTGAATGTCGGCGGCTGTGTGGTGTTTAGCTATTTTTCGGCGAAATGTTCGTTTCGTCCTCCCGCTTTTTTGCGGAATGACGAAACAAATCTTTCGCCGGATTAGCCACATCAGGGGTATGCCGTTCGTTGCTGTCGCAACTCACTATACCCCCGAACCCCCTTCAATTTTTTTTATCATCAGTCAATGTTTAGTACAGAGCCTAATGATTTTATTTCACAAAGCCGTCATCATCTTCATTGACTTTGGTATTTCGCAGATCTTTTACCAGATTTACGGCATCACGGACGCCGCCGCAGAGAATCCATATCGTGCATATCGTGCCGCAGACAAAATACAGCGGAATCCGCCGCCAAAATGTCAGCCAGCCCCAGAAATCTTCTGAAAATGTACTGTAACTTATTGCCAGTATCGTTATGATGACAAAAAGTATCCAGTCCGCCATCGGGATCATGAATGAAGTATAGACCAGAATTCTTTCAAATTTCGTATGTTCATTTGAAATGCCGACAAGTTTTTTCCATACGGGGATTTTTTCAGCTTTTTTCTTGTCCTGCGGCGATTCATCTGCATAGATGCCGCGGTGCAGAAGTTTGTCCATATTATGGATGTGTTCAGGCCCGAGCAGTGAGACCAGAACATAACTGCCAACGGAAATTATCATGGTTGAAAGCGTAAGTATCGGAGAGGAAATCGGAAACTTTTTCGCCATGAAAAATTCATTGCCGGGAAAATATTCCAGCATCGCAGGTGCGATATACTGCCAGAATGACTGGCAGATGACTCCGCCCACGCACACTATTGTACCGCAGATAAGTGCCGTCCATGCCGCAGGTGTACTGCCTCTTTTCCAGTAAAGCCCCCCGATGACTACTGCTCCTGCTCCGCCCATGTAAATTGCTCCTGTGATCATGAAATACATATTGATAAAATCTTTGAGCGGAAAATATATGCTGAAAAAGAAGCTGAACAATGCAACTCCGATGATCCCCAGACGCAGATAAAGCAGATGCTGTTTCGGTTCAAACGGCTTTTTGCGGAGCGGCATGATTATATCCTGAACGAAAATCGTTCCCCAGCTGTGCATATATGAATCGTCGCAGACAATGGTACTGCCGAGAATCCCCGCAATGAAAAGCCCCAGCACCCCGGTCGGCAGCAGATAGGACATAAAAAGCGGAATACGCATCTGGTTGCGGACGGTTTCATCCGCAACTGCATTGAGTTGTGTCTGCATCGGTGCGGCAAATTCCGCATATTGCGGCAAATGAAATACTGCATATGCCGCCAGCGGAACAAAAAGTATCACCAGCAGAAAACTGTAGGTTTTCCATCTTGAAATGACTCCCGCCATGATATTGTCGTGCGGTGTTTTGGCGGCGGCTCCGAAGCCTGCACCTCCCTGCCAGCAGCCGCGGCAGTACGCATTGAAAATGATTGCTATTACATAATACCATATATTGAAGCCGTCTGCGTCAAAAGCTTTGAATGGATTCAGCAGGGATTGATTTTCGGGGTCTGGAACAACTTTCAACCCCTCAATCAAGGTCGCCCATTTGAATTTGTAAAACACAAAATACATCACTATAAAAAACGCGATAAAGCAGATGAAACTTTGAAAAAATCCGGTCATGATAATGCTTATCTGGCCGCCCGCACAGGCAACAAAACAGGCAACCGCCAGAAAAATAAATACCACCAGCGGAAATGTCTGCCATGTCATATTGAGAAAACGGAAACTTTCCGGCAGGCCGCACAAGGCTATGACCGCACGCCCCGTCGCCATCGGCATAACTCCGTAATTCAATACACCGCTGACCCAGCAGAGAATCCCGGCAAAAAAACGGAATTTGCGGCTGTATCTTTCCTCAAGGAATTGCGAAAGCGTCAAGGCTTTGGTTTGTCTCAGGCGATAGGTTACAAAACCTGACAGTGACAGAATAATGCTTATCGGCAGACCGAGTGCTCCCCACCATCCGGAAGAAATTCCGTTGTTGTAGGTCGCTTCTCCCATGGCGACCAGAGTGACTGCCGCACATAATCCCGGAGCCATTGCGAGAATGTATGGCCCTGCCATGCGGCTTGCGACCATGAAATCGGTGACGCCGCGGTTGAATTTCCGGAAATAGACAGTAAGGGCAATTGTTCCTGCGAACATGAATGCGATTATCAGCCAGTCAATAAAATGCATATAAAATCCTTTCTTCCGAAATAGTAATCATAATTGAAAATCACTTTTCTGTAATATATTGTGAATAAATTGCAAAAGCAAACATAATTTTGAAAAAAAATACTAAAAAAACATTGTTCTGCAATTCGTGATTTTACTGCGGCGTATTCTGTTTTTTTGAGATTTTTTTGTTTTCCGGACTTGTTTTTTTATAAAATGCGTTGTATAATATGTAAAATGAATATAATCAGTATAATCACAAGAGGTGAATATGATAAAATTTGATATTTCAGAAAATTCAGAGAAAGCTATTTATATACAGCTTAAAGACTCAATAAAAGAAGCTATCATTTCCGGTAAATATCCTCCGTTGTCAAAACTGCCGCCGGTATCAAAAATTGCCGCTGATTCCGGTGTCAGTCTGCGTACCGCAGATATTGCACTGCAGGAACTTATCAATGAAGGGGTATGTTTCCGCCGCCCCAAAAAGGGAACTTTTGTAAGTGATATACAAAAATACCGGAAACAGCAGATATGCGGTATTATTGCCAGTACGTCTCCGGTTGCAAACCCTTTGCGTGCATTGCTTTACTGCGGTGTTATGGAGTCTGCCGCACGAAATAATATTCCGGCCTTTATGATTCCGGTGCCGGATACGGAAAAAAGCGAAACTCCTGCCGATGTGATTCGCCGTTTTGATGATGGAATGGATTTTGATATGAAGGGGGTTTTTGTTATAACTCAATTTTATAATAATGAAGCAATCGAGATTGCCCGTCAGTTTCCGCAAAAAAGATTCTTTTTTCTCAACTATCAGGGGGAATGGCTCAAAAATCTGCCTGAAAATGCTGCGGCAGTCATCAATGATGACTTTGCCGGTGCGTATTATCTGGCACAATATGTTTTTACGGAATATAAAATACGGAATGCTGCAATTTTGTCCATCCCTCTGACCAATGGTGATTTGACTTATATCGAGCGTATTTCCGGTTTCAAAAAAGCTGCAAAAGAAGCAAATGTCAAAATTAATACCGGTATAAAAATCAATAAACATGGCGGCAGTTTTTCCGGACAGATAAATTCTGCTTATGAGGCGGTAAAACTTTTCCTTGCCAACGGCGGAGAAACAGATTTTATTTTCTGTGTCAATGACCTTTTCGCTCAGGGGGCAAAAAACGCCATCGAAGAGTGCGGTTTGAAAGGAAAAATTCACGTCAGCGGTTATGACTGTATCCATGAACTGCCCAATTATGATATCCCGAGCGTAAAAGTCGCTTATACCGAAATGGGTAAAATCGCTCTGCAGAAAATGCTGGCGGATTCAAGCCCCATGCAGACAGTTACAAAATTACTTCCGGAAATAATCAAACCTTAAAAAAAGGAGAAAATAATGGATTTTGAATTTAAACGTTATGACAAAAACCCCATCATGAGTCCGATTCCCGGGGTTCAATGGCGTGGTTCAGCCCGCAATCCCGGAGTCGTTTATGACGGTAAAACTTTTCATATGGTTTTCACTGCTGACTCAAGACCGAAAGAAGGGCACATCCGTCTCGGATATGCCAGCAGTACCGATGGTTTCAATTTCAAGGAAAATTCTGAACCGTGGATGAATCCTTCTCTCAGTGCCAATGATTTCGACCATGCAGGCTGTGAAGATGCCCGTGTTACTTATCTTGACGGCCGTTATTATATTGCTTATGCAGGCCGCAGTTTGAACGGAGTTGATTTCGCCGCCGGAGCCAGAAGAAGAGGGCCGGACGGCAATCTCAACCCCACATGGACTGAAAATTTCCGCCGTGTCGGTCTGGCTGTAACTGATGACTTCAAAACTTTTGAAAAACTCGGTCCCATTACCAGTGAACATATCAGTGATGCCAATGTCGCACTTTTCCCTGAAAAAATCGACGGTAAATATGCTATGCTTCATCGTCCGACAGCATTTATTCCCTGGATGCTGCCGCTGCATTATCATCCCGGCTGTATCTGGCTCGCATTTTCTGACAGGCTTGACTTCTGGAGTACCAACAAACGCGAAATGGGCTGGGACATGATCGACGGCGAAGATATTATGGATGAAGTTCTGCTGATGGCTCCCGAACAGAAGTGGGAGATGCAGAAACTCGGTGCAGCCGGAGTTCCGATTCCGACAGATGACGGTTATTTCATGCTTTATCATGCTGTTGACCGTGTCGGCTGTTACCGTGTCGGAATGGCTCTGCTTGATCGCGAAGATCCCC
Source organism: Lentisphaeria bacterium (assembly GCA_017502435.1). GTDB lineage: Bacteria > Verrucomicrobiota > Lentisphaeria > Victivallales > Victivallaceae > RGIG5270. The sequence goes on along the minus strand of JAFVUZ010000195.1, from coordinate 14,907 downwards.
GCAAAGTCATTGCCCGTACACCGAATCCGGTTTTTGAGCCGAAAGATGAATGGGATTTTGCCGACTGGGGGTTGCCCTGTGTTTTCCCGTGTGCCAATGTCCTCGTCAATGACGAAGTTCTCGTCTATTACGGCTGCGGTGATTATCATATAAGCATTGCTACTTTTAATTTCAAAGAAGCTATGACCTATCTGAAACAATTTAAACGTTAATAACAACGGCTGAAGAATATTATCCCCATAACCAAAAGGAGAAAAATATGAAAAAAACTTTCACCCTTATTGAACTGCTGGTAGTTATTGCAATCATCGCAATTCTGGCAGGAATGCTGCTTCCGGCATTGAATTCTGCACGTCAGAGAGGATACACCGCCAGATGCACCTCCAATTTGAAACAGTTTGGCGTTGGAAATGCTTTGTATGCACAGGATTACGACGATTATATGCCGAACAGTGAAGTTCCCGGTATGACAAAAAATTATATGCGTCAAATTTATCCGTATGTAAAAGATGGAGGTAAACCTGCCAATTTTACAACAGATACTCCCTGTCCGGTTTATATCTGTCCGGCAGATAAAACTCCATTGCTCAGCAGATACAGTTATGGTTATAATGCTCTGCTTGAGGGCAAAAGAATCAGCCGCTTGAAATCCGGTATCTGCATGGCGGATACTCGTTTTAAATCAAGTGAAGGCGGTTATGACTTAAATGGAGCCGATGATGTTTCCGGTTCGATTTATGAGGAAGACCCCGGCAACGGATATGCCAGACGTCTTGTTCTGCGTCATAATAAAACTGTTAATATGCTGATGACTGCCGGTAATGTTGAGAATGGCAAAAAAGGCAAATATAAACGTAAAGATATTGACAAAGATTTCTGGAATTATCCCTGATAAATACAAAAAAAATCACAGAAAATAAAATATCAAAAAAAGGATTTAAAAAATGAAGAAAATCGTTCTGGCTGTTGCCTGTGGCATCACAGCACTCTCACTTTCCGCCCAAAATTTACTCAAAAACCCCGATTTTGAGGAAATCATCCCCGCAAAACTCTCAAATGCAATAAAAAAATATCTCGATGCAGAGGAAATTCCGAAAGGCTGGTCATTCAATCCACCCGGCAATCCCTCCAAGTTTACTATTATGACTGACGCTGAAACTTCACAGAAGGGTTCATGCTATCTCCGCGTGGAACAGAAAGATCCCAAACTTGCAAGTTCCTGCACTCAATGGTGGCTTCCGGTTCAAGGCGGCAAAAAACACAAACTTTCCGTTTTTGCCAAAGGCAAAGGTACAATTCTGCTTCAGGTTATTGCCTATACCGGAAAAAAACAGATCATAAAATCTTTTACCTCCGGAAAAATGCAGCCTGTCGGAGCGGATTGGAAGGAATATTCCTTTACCGCCGAACTTCCATCAAATGCAAAACTTGCAAATATCCACTTTAAAATGAACGGTGTTGTCGATTTGGACAATGCGGCTTATATTGTTGTTGAATGAGGTCGGAAATGAAGATAAAAATATTGCTTTTTCTGTTTGTGACGGCATTTTGCACTTTCTGCAGTGCCGCATCGTTTATCACTGTCAGCAAAACTTCCACTGCTCCTGTCATTGACGGTAAAATCAATGATAATGAATGGAAAAATGCGGTTGAAATAACCGGTTTTACCCGTTTCTCTGACGGAAAATACAAACCGTCTGATACTGTATTGCTCATGATGTATGACAATGATAATATTTACATCGGCTGCAAAAGTTCATGGACCGGAAATCAGATGTACAAAAAACTGTCTGCCAAAGACAATGGAAAAATGTTTTTCAATGATACCGTCGATATCCGTTTTATTGTGAATAATACACTTTTTGTGATTGCCGGCGACCCGATGGGACATGAATTTTTCCGCAAGACGACCAAAATGTCCGAATGGTCACCTGCAATTACCATGAAAAGTTATGTCCGTGATTCCGGAGAAATTATTGGCGGCGTCAAATCTTTCAACCGCACTCTGTGGGATTATGAAGCAGCGATCCCCTTCAAAGAACTCGGCATGAAATCGCCTGCTGAAGGCAGTAAAATTGGTTTTGCTTTCATGCGTAATTATGCGGAAACTTCCAAACTCGGCTCCGGCCGCTGGACTTCATTGCATCGTCATACTCCCGGCAAACATTTCGGCAACAGCAATGATTTCGGTCAGCTTGTTTTCGGCGGCAATTCTCCGGTTTACAAAATGGAGCAGATGTCTGAACTTACCGGCGGCGATGTACGTTTGAAAGGAACAGTTTTCAATCCGGTCAAAAATACCGTCAAAGTTCAGCCTGCTGTTGAAGTTGTTCTGCCCGCAAGAAACAATAAAGTCGCACTTGACAAAAGTGAATCTCTGACTGTCGGCAAAAAAGCAGTTTCCTTTGATGTCAAAGGCAAAGTTTATCTCCGCCGTTCAATGGACCTGGTTCTTACCAATAAAATCACAGCCAACGGCAGAACGCTCTATGAAAACTCTTATCTTTTCACCACTCTGCCCGCATTTCACTGCGAATTGATTCCGCTGTTTCTGCAGGATAAACTGGTTATTACCTCGAATGTCAAAAAAATCAGCGGACTTTCAAAAGATTTCAAAGTTATTGCTTCCATTAAAGCCAAAAAAGACGGCAAATCTCTCAAAAATATCAAGTTTGAACATGAAAAAGACCCGAAATATCTGAAAAGCAAAGTCGATATTTCATCCTTTAAACCGGGGGAACATACCGTTTCTATCGAACTTATTGACAAGGGAAAAGTAGTTGCAGTTCAGAATCATGAACTCAATATCCCCGCCAAACCCGAATGGTTCGGCAATAAACTCGGCATCAGCGACAAAGTTCCTGTTCCCTATACTCCGCTCAAAAGCACAGCAGATTCCGTTTCCGTCTGGGGCAGAACTTACAAATTCGGCAAAAGCCTTTTTCCCGAAGCCATAACCAGTCAGAATGGAGCTGTCATCAATGGTGCGATGGAACTTCATGCGGTAACTGACAAAGGCGTTATCGTCTGGAAAAATCCGAAACTTGTCCGCCGTTATACCAAAGATACCGAGGCTGTTTTTGATTTTACCGCCCAACATCCGCAGTTGAATCTGAAAGGTACGGTAAAAGTTGAATACGACGGCTTCATGAGAATTGATTTCACGCTCGACCCGAAAAGTAAAACCACTCTCAAAAATCTTTCAATCCGTTATAAAATGGCGGACAAAAATGCATTCTATGCCCGTGCATACAGTTATCCGCATTACGGTTATGCCGCTTATTTGAAAAAAGACGGTACCGGCGGTGAAATCAAACAGAATATATGGCGTTTCTCCGGTAACGGCTGGAAATGGCAGGATGCTTTTGTCTATTATCTCTGGACCGGCGGTGATGATGCAGGTTTGACTCTGATGGTTGAATCCGACTGCAATTTCAATACTGCAAAATATGTTTCAATCACTCCCGCTGGAGATGATGCTGAAGTTGTTTTCAATATTATTGACAAAGCAACTCCGGTCAAAGTCCCCCGCTCATATTCCATCGCATTGCAGGCAACTCCGGTCAAAGCATTGCCGGAACCTGAAAAGTATCACTTCGGCTATTATTTCCCGGTCAAAAAACATCAGGAAAAACATCTTAAAGGTTTCCATGCCGCCGCCTGTTATTCCGGTTTGGCAGCAGGCTGTGCCTATCCCGGTCTGACAAATCTCGGCAAAGAATGGTCGAAACGTTTTTACAATAATTACGGCTTCAGAATTTTTGCCGACGGAGCGTATTCATGGGTGGCTGATAATCTGCCGGTTCACAAAATTTACGGCAAGGAACTGCAGAATTCAAGTAATTTCAGTATGAGTTACGGCGGCAAAAATACCGTTTCATACTGCCGCAAAGGTGCATTTGCAGATTATCTCTGCTGGATATACAAAAAACGTTTTGAGGACGGAGCCAGAGGTGCATATCATGACGGCGTAAATCCCGGCTTCTGTGATTCTGAATTTCACGGCTGCGGCTATGTCGATGTTGACGGCAAACGCGGCAAAACCAACAATATTTTTGCTATCCGTGAAACATTTAAACGTCTTTATACCATGCACAAGGAACTTGCTCCTGATTTCTTCACCTTTGTTCACAATTCACCGGTAACTCCCATCGGCGGTTTTGCAGACGGATGCTGTGAAGGGGAATCATGGAGTCAGGATTATTCCATTATGACAACTCACCATTTCCGTGCCGGTTTTGCCTGTTACAACCGTATGAGTGCGGCATTTACACTCTATCCGTTTGTCTCCTACAACTGGCGTTACAAGGATTTGAAAGCAGTTACCAAAGTTGATGAACTTATTCCGATTTGTCTCGCATACAATATGTATCCAGCAGGTTCCGGAATGGGCGGCGGCAATGAATGTATCGGCTATATCAATATGTACCCGGTATGGGGAATCATGGATGAATATTTCACTACTTCAGAAATCTTCCGCTTCTGGGACAAAAATAATCCGGTCAAGGTTTCAACTCCGGATTTGAAAGCCGTGGTTTATCTCAAAAAAGGACAGAACAAGGCTCTCGTTCTTATTGCCAATATCGACCGCAAAAAAGTTAACGGTACTTTCAAAATCAATACCGCAAAACTTTTCGGCAATAATGCAAAATGTGAAATCCGTGAAATCATTCCCGCTCAATATACTTATGACAAAGCAAAAAATGATTTCTATATTTCAAGCAAAAAATCATTCAAAAATATGCCGGGCAAAGCCGACAGCGAATTCAATGCTGAATTTGCCGGACGCGGAATCCGTTATTTTGAGGTTATCAAAAAATGACTGTTTTGAACGTTGATCTTTGTATTTACGGCGGCAATGCATCAGGTATTGCCGCCGCATACACTGCCGCAGATATGGGATTGAAAGTTGCAGTTGTGGAATACACCAATCATCCGGGCGGCATGAGTGCCGGCGGTCTGGGACATACCGATCAGGGGGATTTTAATCAGCTTGGCGGTGTTGCTTCATGGTTTTATCAGGAGATCAGGAAATATTATCTTGAAAATCCGCTTATAACTCGCTATCCCGGTCAAAAGGGCCGCCGCCATGAGCCGCACGTTGCAGAAAATCTTTTCCGCAAAATGATTGAAGAAAAAAATATCACTTTCGTCCCTGCCCACCGTCTCAATCATCTGGAAATGGACGGCAGAAAGATCAAAAAAGCATTTTTCGATTATGCACCGCCGGGAAAATTCGGGGTTCCCGCTCCCGAAGCCGCAGAAAAAAATGCTCTGCAAATATGTGCAAATTATTTTATGGATGCTTCTTATGAAGGAGATATGCTGGCTCAAGCCGGAGTTTCATATACTGTCGGTCGCGAATCGCAGGATGTTTACGGCGAAAGTTTTGCCGGATACAGAGTCAGTTCTTCATGGGGAATAGATGCCTGTAAAGTTCCGGGAGACAGGAAAAGCGGAACAATTCCTCTTTTGACGGATTACAACGGCAAAAAATCAGGGGAACAGGATTATAACACGCAGGCGTATAACTTCCGGATGTGCCTTACTGACAGTGAAAATATGGTTCCCATTGAGCCTCCGGCAAATTATAAACCGGAAACGTATGAGATTTTCGGCAGAATGCTGGAACTCTGGGAAAAACAGAATAAACCGCTTCTTGCCGGACAACTGCATGAAATTTACAATCCATATAAGCATCCGAGACTTTTGAAATTTTCTCCGCTGCCCAACAGAAAAGTCGATTTGAACGGCAGTACCGATATGGTCGGCAGCAGCCGCAATTTTCCCGAAGGTTCATGGGCTGAACGCTCAAAAATCTGGCAGGAACATATTGATTATACCAGAGGTCTGCTTTATTTTCTCCGCACTGATAAACGTGTGCGTCCCGAAACACGTGCTGAAATCGCCCGCTGGGGACTTGCCGGAGATGAATTTAAAGATACTGATCACTGGCCGTTTCAGCTTTATGTCCGTGAAGCCCGCCGCATGAAAGGTATGTTCGTGATGACACAGAAAGAGTGTCAGAAAAATACCGTGACGGAATCCATCGGACTTGGTTCCTATCCGCTTGATTCCCACGCCTGCAGCTGGCTTGCCAAAGATGGGGAATTTCATACCGAAGGCAACTTCTGGGACATTAACGCCAACGAATATTACCGCATAGCCATGGGAAGTCTGCTGCCGCTTGAAAAAGAGTGCGAAAATCTGACTGTTCCGGTTTGCGTTTCAGCAAGCCATGTGGCTTATGCCTCTTTGCGGATGGAGCCGATCATGATGGTTATGGGCGAAGCCGCCGCAGTCATTACTGCTCTTGCCGCAGAAAAAAATTCTGCTGTACAAGCAGTTGAATACTCCGAACTCCGCAAAGCATTGTACAAACGCGATGCCTGTCTTGAAGGTAAAGACATAAAAAAGAAAGAAAAAAATGAAATGAAAGTCGTATCCATTCAACCTTACCGCTGGACAGATGAAGAAATCGCCGCCCAGCAGAAAAAGTGTAATACTTTGCTTGAAAACGGAACAAATTATATCGCATTTTGTTCCTCTCTTGAACCGACAGACAATGCCGACCCGTATTTGCAGGTAAACAGACTGACTGCTCAATTCAAAAAAATACGTAAAGGTATCAGAAAAGATGCCAAAGTCGGTTTTCTGATCCAGAGTCTGCTCGGTCACGGCTGGCGGCAGAATGTTATTGACGGTTATTCAGAAATAATCACAATCGAAGGCAAAAACAATCACCGTTTCTGCCCTTTGAATCAGAATTTCAGAAATTATGTCGCTGAAGTTGTAAAAAAACTCTGCGAAGCCAAACCCGATTTCCTGATAGTTGATGACGATTTCCGTATGCTGTTGAGTGGAATCGGCTGTTTCTGCCCCGACCATCTTGAACTTTTTGCAGAGAAACTCGGCAGGAAATATACCAGAGAGGAATTGCAGGAAATTTTGAATAAACAGGATGCGGAATCTAAAAAAATCGGCAAATTGTGTGCCGATACAATCATGGAATCACTCTGGGGACTTGCCAAAGTTATCCGTCAGAGTATTGACTCTGTAAATCCTGAACTGGAATGCGGTTTCTGTACCTCCTGTGAAGGTGAATATCTCTATGCCGCCAAAACTGCGGAATATCTTGCTGGCAATACAAAGCCTTTTGTCCGTTTGAACAACGGTTTTTATCTGGAGGACGGACTTCTGAGTTTCCCGTACCGTCAGATGAATACTGCCATTCAGCAGCATTATATCGGAGAGAAAGTTGAAACGATTTCAGAATGTGATACTTTCCCGCACAACCGTTACAGTCTGTCGCTGACCGGACTTGAAATGCATATCACCTCCAATTTGCTGAGCGGTGTCTCCGGCATGAAAGTCTGGATTGAAAATTTCCGTGTCCATGATGAAAAAATCAATAAACTTTATCTTGATTTTTTCAAAAAGAACTGGAAAAAATTCAAGACTCTCTGCGGTATCCGTGAACAGTATCCGTATCGCGGAGTTGTTGTGCCTCTGCCTATCAATGCTCCGATATTTTTCAATCCGACAGGAATTGCCAAAATCATACGCAAAAGCGATTTTATTGCTGATGCATTCGGTGTGCTCGGTATTGCTGCAAGTTATGAGGATGACGGCAGTTCCATTGTTGCTCTTACCGGTGAACAGCTGCAGGATTTCAGCGACAAAGAAATACGCGAACTTTTGAAACGCAAAATGATTCTCGATATCGGCGGTGTCCGTGAACTTCTCGCCCGCAACATGGGCGATGCTATCGGCGTTAAAGAAGTCGGTGAAATTACTTCAAATGTTGTGGAAGTTGTTGCTGATGAAGAGTTAAGAAGCATGGATATTCATAAATTTATGCCGATGCTCCGTCCCGGAACCGGCAAAATCATTCCCGCTGACGGCTGCAGAATTCTGACCAGACTCGGCAAGGCTCCGTTTGCCAACGGACCTCTGAATGAATATGTTGATCTCGGTCCCGGAACTGTAATGTTCAAAAACAATCTCGGCGGCACAATCGTTTCTCTGCCGATACCCATGACCCGTGAAGTATGGAGCAGAAATGTCAATCTGCATCATCCTGACCGCAAAGAGTTTTTTATCGGTATTCTCAATGTTCTGGATGCGGAACGAACTCCGGTTTATGTCGATACGGATTTAAGCTGTTATCTGATGTATGGTTTCAGTGATCAGCACCGTGAATTTCTTGCCGCAGTTTACAATCTGTCGCTTGATTCAATGAAAAAAGTCAATCTGAAGGTAAAACATGAGATAAGAAAAATCTCTGTTCTTCAAAGTGACGGAACTTGGAAAGATGTCGATTTCAAACAGAAAAACGGTGTTGTTATTATCAATAATAGTGGTTTGGCAAACATTATAATTTTTAAAGGGACATTGAAATAAAATGTTTTTCGGAATTTTTGCATTGATACTCGTCGGCTTGAGCTGGACTGCGGTCGGAGTAGTTATGGGGCTTGCTCCCAAAAAGAATACTGATCCGGGATTGATCCAGCTTTGCGGGGCTCTCGTTTCAATTACGGCAAGTCTGGTAATCATAAACTGTATGCCGGATAAAATTCTGGCATTGAGTGAAATCTGCTGGGTGTTTGCCGCTTATGCTTCGAGCGGTTTCCTGAACAGTATCATGCTGGTTCTGATGTCCCGGGCCATGCAGAGAGGTCCGAATGGAATCATTTGGACGATCATTCAGTCGGCGATGATATTTCCGTTTCTGATGGGAATAGTTATCTTCGGAGTGGAACCCAAATTGATCCGTTTCTCCGGATTGCTGCTGATTCTGGTTTCTCTGGCGGTTTTCGGTATTTTCAAAGACAATACGGTAAAAGATAAGAAATGGAAAATGCTGACATTCATTGCATTTGCCATGACCGGTGTGATTCTGTCGCTTGCGGCACTGCCGTCATACTTCGCAGCGGGCAGAAATATTTCTCCGATTTTGCGTACAATGTTCACTGCATCGGGAGTATTTTCGGGTTCATTGCTTGTAATATTGGTCTCCCAAAGAGAAATAAATATCATAAGCAATCTCAAATCCCGTTATTTGTGGATTTTTGTTGCAGTATTGCAGGGATTCGGCTTGATATTTGCCTATTTATTTTTGTATCCCGGACTTGATGCACTGGCGGCGAATGGAATTGGATCAGCCTCGCATCCGCTTTTGATAGGCTCATGTGTTGCAGGATTTTTTATTTACAGTGCATTTATCCTGCGTGAAAAAATCTGCTGGCAGCAGTATATCGGAATCTTTTGCTGTATTCTCGGTATTGTGTTTATCTGCTGTTGAGCAGTGTAATTGTTGAAAAAAACTGCTGCAAAACTTAAAAAAGTTTGCGATGCCCTTAATTTTTTATTGTTCGCTATTTTCCCAATACGGGGAGATATCTGTATCTTGTGTTTTTTTGCAGGGGCTTACGCCGCCCCTGCACCCGGCGCCGGGTACGACCCGGAGCGATGTGACGCTGGCGCGTGAGTGTCAGCGGCTGGGTGCGTCAGGCTGTTTTTCGGCGGAATGTTCGTTTCGTCCTCCCCCTTTTTTGGGGAATGACGAAACAAATCTTCCGCCGGACTTCGCCATAATTGGGGTATTGCCGTGTTTTGCTTACGCAAAACACTATACCCCAAACCCCTCAATTTTTTCTCAAAAAATTAATTTCATTATCTCCCCTCAAAGGGAACAGAGCGTTGTAATAAACAAATTGTAATTGCTTTTATTGGGATAATAAAAGCAATTACGATAAAAGTTTTTGGAAAATGGGGTGTGGGGAAAAGAACCTTTTTTCAAAAAGGTTTTTTCCCCACAAAACAGTTTTGCAACAGCCCCTCCGGAAAATTTTTTTCAAATTGCTTTCAAATCATTTGAAAATGATTACGGCGTTGCCGTCGGCTTCGAGATGGAGTCTGTATTTGCCCTGAGCAATGACGGAGAAGTTGGTGTTGCAGGAGATTTCTCTGTTCATGATAAGGGCGGGATCGACAGAGACTTCGATATCGGCGGCTTTGAGATCGTCGTGGTTATAAACGAGGACGATAAGTTCATCGTGTACGGTATGGCAGGCGATGACTTTGCCGTTTTTGACGCTGACGGAGGGTGCGGCGAGAAGTTTCATGACTTCTGCGACGGCTTTTTCCATAAATTTGCTGATATTGTCTTTGCCGTAAGTCATTCTTAAAATGAGCTGATCTTCTCTGACCATGTGCGGTGCTACATTGAAGAATGCGGCTTTGGCACTTCCGTTATCTTTGATGGTGAGAACGGGTATGTCGGAGTTCAGCAGGATTTCTGCATCGGTAACTTCGTAACTTCCCATACAGCGTTCATCGTCACAGAATTCTTTTCCGGAAATGAATCCTTCTGCCGGGATGACTTCGGAGATATTTTTTCTGACCTTGGTGTTGCGTACGCCGAAGAGGTCTTCGAGTCCGGTCACATCTTCATTGCCGAGCAGAGCGACACCTGAGGCATGGAGTTTGCGGATATGAGCGAGCACTTTTTCCGACACTCCCTTTAGCGGAGGCAGAACGAGGACGGTCAAATCTTTCTCTGTAAGTTTGAGAACGGTTTCCTCCATGATAATAGTACCGGGTATCTGGCCCTGACGGCGGCAGGCGGCGGAGATGAAAGGAACATCTTCGGAAGCACTGTTTCTGACATCGATGATGTTGTATTCGGGATATTTGACAAGCATCTGACTGTCGCGGGCCTGTCTGACAGATTCTGCGGAGAAAACGTAGAATGCACCTTTGACCGGACGGACAGGCGGATGTTCATCGATTATACGCCAGACATTGAGCAATGATTCAAACCACGGACGGTTGAAGCGGCACGCCTGAAAACCGCATTTTTCCCAGAATTTGAAACCGTCTTCAGTAAAATGCGAAGTTGCATAACGGTATTCAAAAGCCAATTGGAACATACGTGACGGGCGGGAAGGATTGCCGCCGCCGAATGGCGGATGTGCATAATAAACTGCACCGTCGGTACAGCCGCCTTTGCCGCCGCCGATATAAACTTCAGGATAAATGCGGCTGCCGGGCAGGGCCAACAGACATGAAGCAAGGAAGTAACTGCCTCTTTCAAGTCCGTAGCGGCAGCTGAAAGGATAATCTTCATACTGCCAGAAACCGTCATAATCAACATCGGATTTGCCGCACTGGAGCAGACGTACGAATTCGGGGCCTTTCAAACAGGCGGCGTAAATATGAGCGGGGCCGTATTGGGCAAATTTGATTTTTGGATTGGTTTTACGCAGTTGGTCAATAAGTTTACGGTTGCGTTCAGCGGCTGCATCATTGATAAAATCGAGCCACTCTTCCCAATAATTTCCGGTAAGATATGCGAAAGTTTTGTGGTCGATAAATTCGCCGCGTTTTTTCCAGTCGCTGTGTTCATGCTGAAGTTTGAGCAGATTTTCAAGATAAGCGATGTCAAAATTGCTGTCATTGAGTGATTTGACAAATTCAATCAATTTTTCAAGCACAAAGAAACAATATGAATACTGCCAGAGCAATGAGGATTGCTTGAGCTCAAAAGCCATATTTACATAATCTGACTGATCGACCAGATCCTGATTGTCTTTGAGCAGCGGAGCATTGAGACAGCGGTCGCTGAGCCAGAGGAAGTATTCACGCTGATAGGCTTTGACAGTCGGAATCATATCATATTTTCTTGCGGCAGGGCCGAGAAAGTTTGAACAGGCGATGTAGTGGCAGGAATTGACACTTTTGCCGATCCACGGATCAAAACCGTCAGTCATCAGACCTCTGGTTTCGGTGCGTGAGTTGTAAATGTACGGCAAATTGGAGATAATTGCCGGAACAGGAGCATTTTCATCTTCTGACATGATTTCAAAAGCACAGTAATCATGCAGGTCAAAACACGGATCGGTGCAATCTGCCCTCAAGTGCCAGACACCGCAGGGAAGTTTTCCGACAGATTCGACATTGAGAGTGACGACATTGCATTTGGTGAGTCCGAAGGTGAAAGTTGAATTTTCAACTGTATATTTCAACTCTTTTTGGAAGCGGAAAAAGACGTCTTCCAGAACGATTTTGAAGTCGGACGGCAGGAAATCTTTTCCGGTCAACCGGATTTTGAACTCCGGAATTTCATCCTCAAAAAAGTAGTGATTGCTGATTGCAAATTGAACTGCACGGTCATAGCGGGGATCAGAAGTCGGAAGTTTGGAGATGATTTTTTTATCCGCCTGAGAGAGAAATTCAAATTTGATTTTGCCATCTGTCAAGCCGAGACCGGAATAAAGCACGTTGCCGTCGAGGTCAAAAATCGTTTCGGATGGACTTTGAGCCAGGTCAGCATTGGGAGCGTGATTGTATGATTTGAAACCGATTGCCAGATTGAAATCCTCCTCCGGCTTGAGGAAAACAGCAGTTCTGACAAATGGCCATTCATGTTTTTTGTACATATATTTATAGACAAAACCTGAATTATATTCATGGGAAACCATCCACATTTCATCATTGTAGAGAACATGAGTTGCAACTTTGCTGCCGGTGATAACTTTGACAAAAGGTGAATGCAGCATATCAAGACGCAATGAACTGTAATTTCCTTCGCCGAGTTTTGTATCACGGACACCGCCGCGGAAAGAAGCTTCAACTGCCATGCAGCTGCCGTAATCACGCATGATAATATCGCAGAAAATCGGATAATAAGTATGTTCATCGGGAAGCGGAATGGTAAACTTTTTTTCATTGAACGCCAGTTCATCATCACTTTCAATATCAAAAGCAAGAAGTTTCAGAATGTCAAAAAAATGTTCACGGGCAATGGCGATTTTGCCTTTGCCGCTTTGGATTTCAAAATCGGCAGATTCTCCTGCACACTCGACATGGAGTTTATTCCGGTTGATGACGACTTTTCCGTCAAAGGGGGCGTTGAGGATTTCTTCATCCATTACGGGGCTTTCGACGGCACAGGATGGAGTGAAGCGGTTTCTTCTGACGGTACCGTATTCAAAGACCATGCATTCTTTGGAGTTGTTGCGGCTGATACGGACGGCCTGCCCCTGACCTTTTTTCAAATCATAGTGGAAAAAAATCAGAAATGCGAAGCCGCCGTCAACGTCATTTTTGGTCATGGTGAAATTGACGGAGAGGCGGAAATTGACGGTACAATTTTCGACATCGGGTATGATGGGCAGAAATTTGTTGCCTGCAGAGAGCAGTTCGATACAGTTTTCGCCGCAGCGTATAGCGGGCACATTGTCAAGGTTTGAATTCTGTTCGACATACCAGCCGCCGGGGATGTTGTCAGTTTCGGTGGAGAAACTTTCGTGGAAAATGTTTTGCATTTTAAGCTCCTTGTGTTTTTATGTTATCAAATATATTTGTCTGTTGCTTTTTTTATTACATGGGCTGCCTCAAATTGAATACTTTTGTGTTCATTTGAAATCAGAAATTCTGCGGCTTGAAAAGCGTAATCGTAAATCGGGATATAGATTATTTCGGCTTTTTGTTTCAGCTGTTCCTGATTGAAAAAATCGATATCAGTTATCAAAATGGGAGTGTTTTTATCCAATTCAACTGCTTTGAAAAAATCGCTTTTCATATCGCTGAAAATATATCTGTCAGCAAGCATGACCAATGTATCAAAAGTGCCGTTGAACCAGTCTCTGCGTAAAGCATTTATAAATTGTGTAATGGATATATTTTCCGGCAGTTCATGGAGTTTGCCGTGCATATTGTATTTTTTTAGAGCATCAGCAAAGAGTTGGGCGGATTGGTTTTTCAGCATATTATCTACCTTGCCGATAATGAGAACATTTTTTCTGCCTTTTCCGGAGAAATGTTTTATAACGGTATCGAAAAAGTTTTTCAGACAGCATCCGTATCCGACCAGAAAACAGTCATTTTCCGGTAAATCTTCTTCATGGCTTACAGTGCCGCTGTTCAAGCAGGCGATGCGGCATTTTTTCTCCCGGAAAATCGGGAAGAGCGTTTTGAACCATACTGAACTGAAAATAATTCTGCTGCGGCTTGTCAGATTTTTGAATTGTTCAGGGTTTATATCCGATTGTGTATTGTGGTCGGAGACAGGTATGGTTATGACCTGACAGTTATGTTTGATTGCCGCTTTGCGTACACCGCTGATTATCTCGCTGCAGACGTGCTGGCTTATTGAGTCGCCGGAGAATGAAAAATCGGAACTTGGCAGCAGAATTGTTATGGTTTTTTCAGAATCTGTGATTTCTTTTGTTTCGTCACCGCAGACAAAAGTACCCTGCCGGTTGCGGCAGACGATATTTTCCTCTGCGAGTTTACGCATGACGATACCGAGAGTCCGGGATGAGATTCCCATGTCTGCGGACATCCGGCGTTCTGACGGAAGTTTTGTTCCGGCAGGGCAGTGTTTTTTTATGAAAACCTTCAGTTCAGCACATAATTTATTGACTTTAGGCGGATGCGGCATAAAAATTCTCCGTGAGATTGAATTTCATTGTATGCAATGTAATCGTGCATTACTTTGAAATCAAGATGTAATTGAAAAAAAATCTCATTTTTTTGATTTTTTCGGCTTGACATGAAAGTAATGCATAGATAATATTAGTTGATGAGGCACGAAATGCTGATACGGCGGGGTGTCACGGTCACGGCAAAGCCGTATGCGTGCGGCAGGGCGTGACAAGCAATAAGGAGTTTAAGGAAGTTAAGGAATTTAAGGAAAGAACAAATGACTGCACTCCAGTCCGGCTGATGTGGACGCTGACGCGGCAGTCCGGCTGATGCGGACGCTGACGCGGCTGTCAAGCTGGTGCAGAAGGCGGTAGGAGTTACGCGGGAGCGAAGATATATGCTTGACTCAGAGTGCAGTCAACGGCAAATTCCCTAAACTCCCTAAATTCCTTAAATTCCCTATTGTACGTCATG
>JAFVUZ010000194.1 GCA_017502435.1 Lentisphaeria bacterium | reverse complement strand
GATAAATTCATTTATGTCGGGATCACCGCTTTTACCGCCGATATCAAAGATGGTTTTACTTATTGTGAAAAATTGAAAAAACGCGATGCCTCCGTCTGGAATGATGATTCCTGTGAGGTCATACTTGGAAAAAAATCTGCCGACGGCTATAAAGTTTTCAACTGGTACGGAATTTCCACCGCAGGTGTTCTGTTTGATGCACAGCGTGGTCACGGAATGAATACGGATCATAAATTCAGCTCTGCAATACAATACAAAATCAGAAAATATCCGTCATATTATACCATGGAAATTGCCGTTCCCGCATCTGATTTCGATCAAAACACATTTTCAGCGAATGATATTTTCAAAATCAATATCAGGCGTGCCTGCCACTATCTCGGCAGTGAACATGTTACAGTCGATGGGATCGCTGTATGGAATTATAATGATTTCCGTTCACTTCTGCTTGACGGCAAGTGAAAATACCGCTGCAAACAGCTTAGCTCACGGGTAGAGCCGCCAACTGTGAATCGAATACTGTTTTTGCTCTTGTGTGAGCATGCAAACCGCATAACAGCGTCACCCCGATATATCCGTTGTGCCGCCAACTTGCCGCTCGCACAAGACACCGAAAAGTACCCCGTTGACGGCTTTGCTCAATTATGTTGCTTGGGGACATCCGCTGAAAATCCCATAGCTGAGATTTTATTCGGTTTGACCTTGAACTCTGCCGCCCGCATTTCAATGATTTTTACTTTGCCGGATGGAGTTTCACCTCTCCCCAGTTGCCGTGATCACCGGTCATTCCGTCTCCGGCATTGCCGGTGATAAATTCAAGAGATTTTACTCCGGTCAAATCCAGATCGAAATATACCGGTTCATCCTTAGCTTTGAGTTTTCCGGTTTGGAAAATTTCTTTGCCGTCGGCAACGATCTTCATTTGGCAGCTTGCGTAATTATTCGCCGGATTCAAGTAGCTTGAAACTCCCGCGTATCCTGTCAATCTGCCCCATGAACCTTTACGCAAATCATACTTCAGAGAGCTTGGAGCATGAACTCCAATACCCTTATCAAAGAATTTCTTCCCGATCTTCATTTTTTTGCCGTCACAGCTTTTATCCCGTTTTATTTCTCCCCAGCCCGTAGTTCCTCTGATATACTCAATATCGCTGAGGTAATTGAAAATTTCTGCTTTTACGGCAAATTCAGTCGCTGCAAGAACCTTTTTCCCCCTTTTTGTAGAGATTTTCACTTTGCCGCTGATACCATCTTTTGCCGCGCTCAAAGATAACTGCAAGCGTTTTTCCTCTCCATTTTGCAGGGAAATGTATTTGGGGCACCCAGAGACTTTTACTCCGTCAGGTAAATCAAAATCCAATGAAACTTTGGACGCTTTCTGCACAGAAGAGATCGCCAGAGTCACTTTTCTTTCGGCATTGACTGCAAGATACAATGGTGAATCATCGGGAACGATTTTTAATGTATTTTCTATTTCAGGTGCAGTCACTTTTCTGTTTTCCATATTTTCTTTGACCAGTTTCCGAAATTTTTCCACCCTTTCTGCACTGTCTGCCAGGAGCAGCAAAGTTTCGTACTGGGCTATATTCAAGGTGACATTTCCGTTTTTTATCGGCAGTAATCGGTCATTGAATACATCAAGTACACACTCCGCATCACCAACATAAAGTTTTTTCACCCCCTCGGTACTGCTTATCAGATGGAAATATTTATTATGGTGATAGTATACCGAATCATAACCGAAATTGATTTTTATCCCTGAAAGGCGCAGGAT
>JAFVUZ010000193.1 GCA_017502435.1 Lentisphaeria bacterium | reverse complement strand
CCACTAATTCAGGGTTCGCCAAGGCGACAGCAAATAAAAAGGCGGATTCCGCCGTCGCCAAAGGCTATGGCGAGACAAGGTAACGCCCCTTTCTTTCACTTCGAAAGAAAAACAGGAATAAACGGTAAAAAACGGAAAGAAAATATGATAAATTATCATCATTTATTGCATATTTTCTCTCCTAAAAACAGCATAATTTCACATCCACATTTTATTGACTGACACATCGGCAATGCCACTAATTCAGGGTTCGCCAAGGCGACAGCAAATAAAAAGGCGGATGTAACGCCCTTTCTTTCACTGGGAAAGAAAGGAAGCGACGATTTTGCCGTCAACAATTGTCATAACCGGACCGCCGACAAATTCCATACCGTCGTAAGGTGAATTGGAAGATTTGGAATGGAATTTGGTGACATCGACTTTGATTTTCTTTTCGAGGTCGATGACGGTGATATCGGCGGGGTTGCCGATACGGAGGTCATAATTTTCGAAGCCGAGAACTTCAGCGGGACCGGTGGTGAATTTGGCAACAAAATCCTTCATGCTCAAAAGTCCGGAATGAACCAGTTCTTTCAGACAGACGGAAATCGCAGTTTCGAGACCGATGATGCCGAAAGGTGCGTGATTAAATTCGACCAGTTTGGCAGTTGTGGTATGCGGAGCATGATCGGTGGCAATTACAGTGATGGTTCCGTCTGCAAGACCTTCGAGCAGAGCCTGACGGTCTTCTTCTGTACGCAGGGGCGGATTCATTTTGTAATTGGTGTTGTATGTTTTGATATTTTCGTCAGTGAGAGAAATATGGTGCGGAGTAGCTTCAGCGGTGATTTTGATACCCTGCTTACGGGCACGGCGGATCATTTCGACACAGGATTTGACGCTGATGTGCTGCAAATGAATCTTCCAGTCGATTTCGCGGGCAAAAATAATATCGCGGGCGACAATGATTTCTTCAGCGGCAGAGGGGATACCATCCATGCCGAGCAGAACTGACCATTTGCCCTCATTCATGACACCGCCGGTAAAAAGCGTTTCCTCTTCGCAGTGGTCAAGAATGGGCAGATTGAAAGATTTTGCATAACGGACGATATTACGCATCAGAAAATGGTTCTGAACGCATTTACCGTCATCGCTCAAAGCATAAACTCCGGCACTGTGCAGACCGCCGATACCCGCCATTTCCTGACCGGCATAACCTTTGGTCATACAGCCGCAGGGATAAACTTTGACAGGGCTGCATTCAGCGGCAGTTTTTTTGAGAAGTTCGATTGCTCCGGGAGTATCAGCAGCGGGGCTGGTATTGGGCATGGGAACAATGGCAGTAAAACCGCCGTAAGCAGCGGCTTCAGTACCGGTCTGAATTGTTTCAGCGGCGGTATTGCCGGGCTGACGCAAATGGACGTGAATATCCATAAACCCGGGAGCTGCGATTTTACCGGTAAGATCAATAACTTCGGCATCTTTGAGAGTTGCGGGGTCAGCCATGACACCGTTTTCGATACCGAGATCCATAACTTCATCAATATTGCGGTTGGGGTCAACCACACGGACATTTTTCAAAATATAAGATTTGCTCATTTTACACACTCCGCAACTAAAAACAAAACCGCCATACGGACGGCAAGACCGTTTGTGACCTGCTGCAAAATAACAGACTGGGGACCGTCAGCGATCTCAGATGCAATTTCGACTTCACGGTTGATGGGGCCGGGGTGCATGACCATAGCATCTTTGCGGAGATACTTGATCGTGCCTGAATTCAAACCGAAATATTTGGCGTATTCATTGGTGCTGGGGAAAAATCCGCTGGTCTGACGTTCATGCTGAATACGGAGCATATTTACCACATCAGCCCCCTCAAGAGCATCTTTCATATTGTGACAGACGCGGACATTGGGAATGCAGTTGAACTCTTCAGGAACGAGAGTTGCAGGACCGGCCAGAGTAACATTGGCACCGAGTTTGGTCAAGCCCCAGAGGTCACTGCGTGCAACCCGGCTGTGCAGAATATCGCCGACGATAGTGACATTCAAGCCTTCCAGACTGCCGAAACGTTCACGCATGGTGAAAATATCAAGCAAAGCCTGAGTCGGATGACTGTGAGCTCCGTCACCGGCATTGATTACGCCGCATTTAAGATGTTTGGCAATAAAATCCTGAGCACCGGTTGCAGAGTGACGAAGAACGACGAGATCGACCTGCAATGCTTCAATATTTTTGACTGTATCGAGCAGAGTTTCACCTTTTTTGAGACTGCTGACGTCGGCGGCGACATTGATGATGTCGGCACTCAAACGCTGTTCAGCAAGTTCAAATGAAATGCGTGTACGGGTACTTGGTTCAACAAAAAAGTTCACCACTGTTTTACCGCGGAGAGCTGGAACTTTTTTAACTTTGCGTTCAGAGACTTTTTTAAATTCCTGAGCGGTATCAAGAATGCATTCGATCTCTTCACGGCTGAGGTCATAAAGACTCAGCAAATCTTTTCTTGTCCATTTAAAATCCATGATAGAGCCTATTTTTTCCATTTTATTTGAGAAATGCGATCAACGCCGTCATTTTCAGTAAATTCAACTTTTATTTTCAAATCCTCAGCAACCTGCATATTTATACCGACATAATCGGCACGAATGGGATATTCGACATTGCCGCGGTCAACCAGAACTGCCAGTTTGATCAGAGACGGACGGCCGTAATCAGTTACAGCGTCAAGAGCGGCACGGATGGTTCTGCCGGTTGAAAGCACATCATCAACGAGAATGATATTGGTCATATCCATATCAAAAGGAATAACTGTTTCATTGATGAGCGGCAAGGCACTCCGCAAACCGAAATCATCTCTGTACATGGAAATATCCAGAGCGGCAAGCGGCACTTTGATATTGCATTTTTTCTCAATGATCTCAGCGATACGGCAAGAAAGAGGGACTCCTTGCTTAAAGAGTCCCACAAGAGCAAATTCTTCAGTTTTTCCTGCCTGACAGAAATCATTGATAACAGCATCTGCAATACGTTCAACAGCCTCAGAGACCTGCTGAGATTCACAAATAACTTTATCAACGTCCATTTGCATCTCCTTACTTGAGGATTCCGCAGCGGACGAGAGATTTCTGAAGCTGTTCGCGGTGTTCTGCAGTAAGTTCGCAGAGCGGCAAACGGTAGCTTTCCTCGATCAAACCTGCCATCGCCATAGCGGCTTTGATAGGAATGGGATTGGTTTCAATGAACTGATCGCGGAAGAAGCAGTAGTATTTTTTGTGAAGTTCCATGGCTTTGGCGACATCACCGGCAAAAAATGCTTCGACCATTTCAGTCATTTCACCGGGGATGAGGTTACTTGCAACGGAGATGATACCTTTGGCACCGACAGACATCATCGGGAGTGTCAAAGCGTCATCGCCGCTCAAAACTGTAATATCACACATATCGAGAATTTTGGAAACGCGTTCGACATTGCCGCCGGCTTCTTTGACAGCGACGATCATGGGATTGGCACTCATGCGTGCGATATTTTTTTCTGAAATCGGCACACCGGCACGGCCGGGAACGTTGTAAAGGACAACAGGAAGTCCGCCTTTTTCGGCAACGCTCATAAAGTGACGGTACTGACCTTCTTCGGTGGGTTTGTTGTAATATGGTGTAACCTGCAATGTTGCATCTGCACCGATTTTGCGTGCTTCGACAGTAAGTTCGATTGCTTCGGCGGTTGAATTTGCACCGGTACCGGCGATAACCGTACAGCGTTTATTGACTTTTTCGACGACAAATTCGATAACTTTGAGATGTTCATCGCAGCTGAGGGTCGGTGATTCACCGGTAGTGCCGACGGGAACGACACCGGCGACCTTACCCTTGATCTGAAGCTCAATAATATTGCTCAATGCCTCATAATCAACGCCGCCGTTGCGGTACGGGGTGACCAAAGCTGTATAAACGCCTTGCAAATTTTTCATTCCCAGATTCTCCTGTTCTATAAATTAAAAAAAGTAACATTTTCAAAGAGTGCATATTGTACACACTCCATATTTTTCAAAATATATCCCTTTATTGTAAAAATACAAGTGCCGAAAAAGACAAAAATAAAAAAAACGGTAAAAAAAACTGCACTGCAAACAATTTTCAATTCCAATCCCCGAAACAACAGTCAAACTGCTGTATATTACGAAAAAATTTTTCCGCGGCATCAGCACAAAAATATCCGGCAAATATCCATCCGGAAATCCTTTTTGATTGATAATAAATGCAGACTGCATTCAGAACAAAAAGGCTCTGTACTAAACATTGACTGATAATAAAAAAAATTGAGGGGGTTCGGGGGTATAGTGAGTTGCGACAGCAACGAACGGCATACCCCTGATGTGGCTAATCCGGCGAAAGATTTGATTGCTCATTCCCTAGCGTTCCACCCGCTTTTATATAGGGGAGGAGCAATCGAACATTCCGCCGAAAAAATAGCTAAACACTACACAGCCGCCGACATTCACGCGCCAGCGTCACATCGCTCTGGGTCGTACCCGGCGCCGGGGTTCTGTCTTCGCTACGCTACGCCATGACAAGGCAGGCGGAGAAACGCGTCAGCGTAAAAGAGAGGCGGGTGGAACGCCGGGCGGCGTAAGCCCCCTTGTAATAAAAAATCAGTATACGTTTAGTACACAGCCTTTTGAAAAAGGTTTTTCCCCACAAAACAGTTTTGCAACAGCCCCGCAGGACAGATTTATAATGACATCCGTTTTCAGAATTTACCGAAGCATCTCACCATGACTTCTTTGAATAAAGCTCCGAAACCGTAAGCGGCACCGTCGCCTTTGGCGATTTTGCGGTTGAAGCGGATATAAACGGTCTTTTTGCCTTTTACATCGTATTCACATTCGATATAGCCGGGTTTCGGGAAAAAGTTTGCCTCTTTCAGAACCTTGTAAGTTTTTCCGTCTTCGGAAATTGCGGCGGCAAAAGTTCTGGTTTTGGCATCGGCGGAGTTGCCGATACGGCTTGAGAATACAATTTTTTCTGCACCATCCGGCAAATCAACTTTGATTCCGATATTGCCGTTATATCCCTGAATATAGCTGTATTTGGGATGAACACGCCAGTTTGCGAAAGTATTTTTGCCTAATTCAGATGCCCATGATGCGGCAGTTTTTTTGTTGGTAAAATAACGTCTGTATTCAAACTGCCACTCTTTATCATTGATTTTCTGAGTTTTGAAAGCGTTGCCGTTGATTTTTACGGTGTGATTGCCTTCGGCGGCTTTTTTGAGTTCAACATCACGGACGAGAACGATGCTGTCAATGAGAACATGTTCAACTTTTTTCTCTGCATCTCTAACAACTTTCATGCGGATCCAGGCGTCGAAATTGTTAATACCGTCGGGAGCATAAGCATCGCCGAATGAGCAGAGCAATGCCCATGTATTGACAGCGAAAAGTGCAGAGGAGGTAACGTTATTCAAACGACCGAATCTGAACCATGTGTAATCGTTGTTGTCAAACTGATTGAGTCCGAGCCAGCCCGCAGTTGCACCTTTCCATGCATGATAATCAAAATGTTCCATGCGGAGCGGGAACTTGATTTTGGCAGTTTTTTTGGCATTCTGTTTGAAAAACTGAACTGCTTTGCCGGTAAGAGCATCGGGAGAATCGACCAGTTTTGCTTTGCTGAACTGCTGGGGCAGAATCAGGTAAATACGGGAAGGATCGATACTGCTGAACTGAGCAGGAAGTTCAACTTTCTTATTGAAAGCACTGATAATTCCGTCAAGTTGGGCATATTCACTTTCAAGTGAAGCAAGCAGTTTTTTGTGAGCAGTTTTTACTCTCGGATTCTGTTTGGTGATAGCATTGAGTTCATTGACATAACGGAAATGAACTTTTTTGGCACGGCTGTGAATGGCTTTTAGATCTTTGAACGGGAAATCTGCGGCATTTTTGCCCATTCTGAACCATTCATTTTTGAGCTGAAGCAGACGCCAGAGTGTTGCACGGTCGAGTGAAAGTGCAGCCAAATCCCAGCGTTTGAGCAATTCGGCATTGTCCTTCAAAAGCACCCTGCCCTGAGCGAAAATCTCATGTGCTTTCAGAACAGTCTGCAAATCAAGATGTGAATATGCACCGCCGCCGTAGGGATACATGGGAACAAAAAGATTTCTCTTTTTGCCTGCTTCATAAATCATTTTTCTATACTGCAGAAAAAGTTTTCCGGCAGGACCGTAATATGCATTGGCAAATTTTTCGGCCAGTTTATTAAAATCGGCATTGGGATTTTCATGCAGATTTGACATAAGATAGAATTTAAATTCACGTGCATCAGGATAGGTATGAGCGCTTATTTCGATACGGTTGTCAACGATATTGTTTTTATACAGGTATTTAACGTTGTCAGCGTATGTGAATTCAGAAGCGACCGGCATATTTTTGGGTTCAGAAAACTGATCGCCGTAATCCCAGAAACCAAGTTTGGAAATTTTGCTCCATTTTTCGATTTTTCTGCGGGATTGAGCGTTGGTGGCATCGGTCAGGGGAGCGGCAGTATTGCCCATGGTATCGCAGAGAACAGTAATAACATTGTCCCGTGCCTTGATACCGACAGGCAAATCTTCGGTGTATTGATAAGCAAAAGTTGAAACAGAAGTTCCGGGGGCTTTTTTCTCTGCTGCTTCAGCCATCTGATTGATGAAATCAAGCATGATACCGGACTGTTTATTGCCGTATTTTTTTGCCAGAGCGTTACATTTGTCACAGCGGCAGTAGTTCTGATTATCGTTCTGTGAAATATCATAAACTTTGGGAGCAGCGACACGTTTGCCGTCTTTGATATCTTTCAGATCGGCATCCATATAGAAATAAAGTTTTTTGATCACCTCTTCCCGGAGACCGGGATTACTCAGGCAAAGCTGTCCCTGAAACTGACCGCCGATACGTTTGCCGTTGACCAGTGAAAAATATTCAGGATGAGCCTTTTTATTCGCACTGTTAAAGGGATAATATGAGGCAAAAGAGTGACACGGTGCGGGACGTCCGGCAGAATTATCCCCGCCGTATGCAGCGGCAATCCGGGACCAACCGCTCATATTGATACGGCGTTTGGCGGAAAATTCACCGTTGCCGAAATAGACGTTTTTCAGTGAACGCTGCGGGAAAGCAGGTTTGCCCTGAAGTTTGAGATTTTTGGTCGGCAAATCTGCAAGTTCGGGAATATATTCCTTGTCAAAATCCATAAAAATCACGCCGCAGACGTCTTCAAGATAGTGATAGATGGCATAAGTCAAACCGCGGGGAGAACCGCCGGAAAGAGCAACACCGTTTGCTGTACTCTGAATTTTCCATTCCTCTTCCTGAAGTGCGGGGTCGATGCTCAAATTGAAAACAGCTTTGGAAGTTTTGCCTTTAAGCATTGCTTTTTCATACTTCTGCAATTCAGCAGCGGCATTTTTGAAAGCGGGTACATCTCCGTTATACTTAACTTCAACTCCGTGCAGCAGAGTTCCGACAGTCAAACCAAGTCCGACAGAAAATAAAAGTTTTTTGTTCATTTATATTACTCCACAGGATTATAATTACCTAAAGTGTTCCATTTAGCTTTGGAAAGCTTGTATGGTGCAATATACGTATTATATTCGGTACTTGCATTTGAATAATTTTCTTTTGTCCCGTAAGAACCTTTGAAAGACAATACACTGCCATCGACAAAACACATATTGAATCTGCCGCCGTGTCTGGGGTCGTATGCACATTGTCCATTATAAGTTCCGAAAGGAGCAAAACCGTAATTGTATGAGTTGATGCCATCGTCACCAGTGGGACCTTTGGGTTTCATTCTGTCTGCGACAAAAGGAACTTTGCTCGGCTGTTCAAGTTTTGTTACTTTCAGAATTTTATAATTTACTGTTTTTGTACTCCAAACCCCCAATGCCATTTCAACTGCATAATGTTGATATGATTTAAGATTTAAAGATGAACTTGTAAAAGTTGCAAAAGAAGCACTTGGGCAAGTCCAATTTGCATGACCGGTATAAGGCAACAACAAAGTAGGAACCCGGCGGTGTCCGGTTTGCGGCCATTTTCCTGAAGCATCAGAAGCAATCCAATCATCATAATCTGCCTGATACATCACCCCTGCCTGACCGAAGGATTTGAGTTTGCCTGTGCAATGGGCGGATTTTCCCTTCTCTCTGGCTTTATTCAGTGCCGGGAGCAGCATTCCTGCAAGAATTGCGATCATCGCAATCACTACAAGAAGTTCGATCAAGGTGAAGCAACTTCCTATAATGTGCATTCTGTCATGTTGTTTGAGGTTGTTTTTCATATTTTTATCCTTTCTGTTGGGGTTATGGTTTTCGTTTTTTTGTTTTTACACGGCATCCGCCTTCGCACAAGGCTTCCGTCTTCGTTGTCACTACGCCGTGACAAGTCGGCGGGACAAGCAGCCGTTGGCGGATGGCTGTGACAAGGCGGGTAATAGGGAATTTAAGGAATTTAGGGAGTTT
>JAFVUZ010000192.1 GCA_017502435.1 Lentisphaeria bacterium | reverse complement strand
GGAAGATCGTCAACGATCATAAATTTTTGACGGAACTTCTGCCGGAACGCAAAAAAATAAATATGCAGTTCGGCTATTCCAGCAGTGCCATTCCTACCATCCTTTCGGGGAAAACTCCATCGGAACACGGACACCTCGGTTTGTTCCGCTTTGCTCCGGAAACTTCACCATTCAAGGCTTTTTCCCGTCTTGCATGGCTTTTCAAACCGGAAAGTTTCTGGAATCGCGGGCGGATACGCCACCATCTATCCAAACTGCTGAAAAAAGTCTATGGATTTACCGGATATTTTCAACTTTACCGGATGCCGCTATGGAAATTGAAATTTGTGGATTACTGCGAAAAACGGGATTTGTTTGTTGCCGGCGGCATGGAAAATATTGCCAATCTGCACGATACTTT
This sequence comes from Lentisphaeria bacterium, assembly GCA_017502435.1. Taxonomy (GTDB): domain Bacteria; phylum Verrucomicrobiota; class Lentisphaeria; order Victivallales; family Victivallaceae; genus RGIG5270. The sequence continues at coordinate 1,145 of JAFVUZ010000192.1, read as the reverse complement.
GAGCAGAAAAGGTGTGGATTTCCATATTTCCGACTGGCATTTGAGCGATGATAAAAATTATATTGCCGCAGAAAAAGCCATTGAAGACGGCAAAAATTTCCTCTTTGTCTATACTGCCAGTTTCGATGGCGTTCTCCACAATAAAATCAGTGATGTTCCGGCGATCACGGCAAAACTTGATGAAATCAGAAGGCAGATCGAACATCTTTACCGTAAAGCAGAGGAATACGCTGAAAATGTGCATTTTACCGTAATTTCCGATCACGGTATGACGCCGCTTGCCGGAACTGTAAATATTATGGATGCTGTGGAAAAAAGCGGTCTGGTATTCGGGAAAGATTACGGCGCTTGCTTTGATTCCACGATGGCAAGATTTTATTATTTGGATGAAAAAGCCGAACCGGTCATTTCCGGCTTGATGAAAAAATTTCCCGGACACTTTTTAAGCAAAGAAGAGGAAAGCAAATACGGCATTTACCGTACTGACCGTATTTTCGGCGATGCAATTTTCCTGCTGGATGCCGGTATCCAGATCGTACCATCAGATATGGGGGACAAACCGCTGAACGGTATGCACGGTTTTGCTCCGGAAAATGAACACTCATTTGCAATGATACTTTCCAACACCCCGATACCGGAGAAAGTGGAAAATGTGGCTGATTATTTTAACTTTATGACAGAAAGAGCAGAAAATCTATGAAAATACCATTTTTCAAAAACACTGTAACCAATTATTTTTCCATGTTTGTCCGGCTGGTACAGGGTATATTAGTTACCCGTTGGCTCATCAGTCACCTGGGCGAAGCTCAATACGGCTTGTGGGTCATGTTGTGGAGTTTCTTTTCTTACGCCCTGCTCCTTGACCTCGGGTTCGGTGTGGCGGCACAGAAAGTTACTGCAACGGAACTGTATAAAAAGGATATTGAAAAGTTCAATCATACCATTTCCAGTATCTTTTTCAGCCATGTAAGCATGGCATTGCTGATCCTGCCGCTGACTTTTGTGGGGATGTATTATGTGCGGGAACTCTTCCATCTGCCTGCAGATGCAACTGCGGAATATATCCGGTTCTGCCGGGAAGCATTGCTTTTAAGCGGACTTGCGGCGACGATCGTTTTCCCGCTTGGCGTGTTTCCGGAAATACT
>JAFVUZ010000191.1 GCA_017502435.1 Lentisphaeria bacterium | reverse complement strand
CTGATGTGGCTAATCCGGCGAAAGATTTGTTTCGTCATTCCGCAGCGTTCCACCCGCTTTTATATGCGGGAGGACGAAACGAACATTTCGCCGAAAAACAGCCTGACGCTACCAGCCGCTGACATTCTCGCACCAGCGTCTCATCGCTCCGGGGCGTCCCCGGCGCCGGGGTTCCGTCTTCGCTAAAGCTACGCCGTAACAAGGCAATCGGCGTCACGCGTCAGCGTAATAGAAAGGCGGGTGGAACGCCGGGGCGGCGTAAGCCCCCTTGTAATAAAAAATCAGTCTGCGTTTAGTACACAGCCTTAAAAATTATGGAGTTTTTACTATGAATATGGAATTTTTATCAACAATTGACACAAAACAGGATGAAATCATAAAACTTGCAGATACGATTTGGGAGAATCCTGAAATCGCATTCAAAGAATATAAATCCTCAGGTGCAATAATCTCTTTTTTGAAAGCAAACGGTTTCACTGTTGAAGAGAATATCGGCGGTATCCCTACAGCTTTTATCGCATCATACGGTTCAGGCCATCCGGAAATCGGTTTTATTGCAGAATTTGATGCCATCGCCAATTTGTCGCAGGTTGCACAGGTCGCTGTTCAGCAGAAAGATCCGTCATGTGTTCATGGTCATGCCTGCGGACATCATTTGTACGGAGCTGGTGCGGTTGCGGCGGCTCTTGCGGTACAAACTTATCTCAAAGCATCCGGCAAAGCAGGAACTGTCAAAGTTCTCGGCTGTCCCGGCGAAGAGGGCGGCAGCGGCAAGGCTTATATGGCAAGAACCGGAGTTTTCCGTTCGCTTGATGCGGCAATGGGCGGACATCCTGAATGTATGTGGGCTGTAAGAACACGGCCGTCACTTGCCTGCTGCAATATTCTGTATAAATTTGACGGAAGAGCTTCCCATGCAGGTGCGAAGCCTCATTTGGGGCGTAGTGCATTGGATGCTGTTGAACTTATGAATGTGGCGGTGAACTTTCTCCGTGAACATATTCCGTATGACAATCGTGTGCATTATGCGATCACTGATGCCGGCGGTACTGCCCCTAATGTGGTTCAGCCGCACGCAGAAGTTATGTATATGATGCGTGCCAAAGACAATGCTGATTTGAACTCTCTCTGCAAACGTGTTCACAAATGTGCCGAGGGGGCGGCAATTGCCACTGAAACAACATTCAGTAGTGAATTTCATGCTGCAAGTTCCAATTTGATAACCATCTCTGTTCTGCAGAAAAATCTTTATAAAGCAATGGCTGCAATACCTTTGCCGCAGCCTGATGAAGCGGATATTGCTTTTGCCCGTGAAATTGCCAAAACTATCGTTGACCGCAAAGAGGATGATCCGCTTTATCCTACTGAATTGCTGCCGCTGCCGGATGTTATTTCACCGCATTTCGGTTCAACTGATACCGGTGATGTCAGCTGGAACTGCCCGACTGTTCAAATGCACGTCGGCTGCTGGGTTCCCGGAACTCCGAATCATGGCTGGCAGACAGTGGCACAGGGCAAAAACGGTTTCGCCCGCCGGGCTATGCTTTATACCGGCAAAGCTTTGGCATTGGCGGCAGTACAGCTTTTTGAAAATCCTGAATTGCTTGCAGAAGCCAAAAAAGAACATTTGGCAAAAACCGACGGCGTTTATGAACCCGCCATGCCTGCTGATGTGATGCCGCATCTGTAAAAAAATAGAAAAAATCAATTTTTATTTTTGTAAAATCCGCCATGCAGTGATATATTATTATTGTCTTGTATGTATGGAGTGTACTTTTTTTTGTAATAAATATTTTTTTGTAAATGTTTTTATACAGGTTTGTATTTTTACTTTGTTGGTGTATCTTAAGTAAAAATACTTTACAAAGGATTGATTATGCTGAAAAAAATTGAATCCGGAAAAATAAAGATTGCCGTTATCGGTCTCGGATATGTTGGATTGCCGCTGGCTGTTGAGTTCGGTAAAAAGTTTGATGTGGTGGGGTTTGACGTTAAAACTTCACGTTTGGAATCTTTGCGTAAGTTTGAGGATTTGACTCTTGAAACTTCCACAGAAGAACTTAAAGCTGCAAAAAAACTGATATACAGCAATGAACCGGATGATTTGCGTGATCGTGATATTTTTATCGTTACAGTTCCGACTCCGGTCGATAAATACAACCGTCCTGATCTGACTCCGCTCTATCGTGCAAGCGAAACTGTTGGAAAATGTATGAAAGATGGCTCTGTGGTTATTTATGAATCAACCGTTTTCCCCGGCTGTACAGAGGAGGAATGTGTTCCGGTATTGGAAAAATTCAGCGGCATGACTTTCAATAAAAACTTTTTCTGCGGTTATTCTCCTGAGCGTATAAATCCCGGAGATAAACAGCATTCTTTAACTAAAATCCTTAAAATAACATCCGGCTCAACTCCGGAAACTGCGGAAATCGTTGATGCTCTTTATAACAGTATTCTTGAGAACGGAACTCATAAAGCTTCCTGTATTAAAGTTGCAGAAGCAGCCAAAGTTATTGAAAACAGTCAGCGGGATTTGAATATTGCTTTTGTAAATGAACTGGCAAAAATATTCCATCTTATAGGAATCGATACCCGTGAAGTGCTTGCCGCGGCAGGAACCAAGTGGAATTTTCTGAAATTTCAGCCCGGACTGGTCGGAGGTCATTGTATTGGAGTAGATCCTTATTATCTGACTCATAAAGCACAGTCTCTCGGGTATCTGCCGGAAGTCATTCTTGCGGGCCGCCGTATCAATGACGGTATGGGCAAATATATTGCAACTGAAATCGTCAAACTTCTTATTCAGAAAGACTGCAAAATCAAGGGAGCAAAAATTCTTCAACTCGGCATAACTTTCAAAGAAAATTGTCCTGATATCCGCAACAGCCGTGCAGTTGACGTACTTGAGGGGCTTAATGAATTCGGTTGTGAAATTGAAGTTTATGATCCATGGGCAGAGCCTGAAGAGGTCAGAAAAGAGTATGGAATCCGTTCTGTAAAAAAAGTTGAAGATTTATTTGAAAATTATTATGATGCAATCGTGTTGGCGGTTGCCCATCGGGAATTTGCAGATTTTGAACTCGACAAATTCAGAAAAACAAATTCTGTCGTTTATGATGTAAAAGCAGTTCTGCCGGAGAAATACGTTGACGGCAGACTTTGAGAAAGGTAAATTTTTATGGCCAGAGGCGGTGCAAGTTTGCAGCAGAAGCTGAAAAAACTTATATATAAATTCAATATTTATGGAGATTTTGTTGTCGGAACCCCATTTGGTAACGGTCATGTAAACGATACTTTTTTGCTGACATTTGATCAGGGCGGAGTACGTTTGAATTACGTGCTGCAGCATATAAACAGTGAGGTTTTCAAAGAACCGGTCAAAGTTATGGAAAATATCGACCGGGTTACTGAACGTATTCTGAGAAAAATTTATAAATCACACACAGAAACCCGTAAACGTACTATCCGTTTGCTGCGTACATCTGATAATAAGCCGTATGTTTTTGATGATAACGGCAACTGCTGGCGTGCTTATATTTATATTGAACGTGCCCGTGCGTATGATGTTCTGGAAACTCCGGAACAGGCATTTGGAATTGCCAAAGCATTCGGTGAATTTCAGCAGCAGCTGATAGATTTGCCGGGAGACAGGCTGAATGATACGATTCCTGATTTTCATAACACCCCGAAACGCATTCAGCAGTTGGAGGAAGCGATTGCCGCTGATGTCACAGGCAGAGTGAAAAATGTTCAAAAAGAGATAGATTTTATTTTGTCCCGCAAGGATGATGCCGGAGAATTGATACGGCTTAATCAGTCCGGAGATATTCCGGAACGGATTACACATAATGATACAAAATGCAATAATATTCTTATCGATGACTTGTCAGGGGAGGGGATTTGTGTGATTGACCTTGATACAGTTATGCCCGGCTTGTCGCTGTATGATTTCGGCGATATGGTGCGAGCCTGTACAAGTCCTGCGGAAGAGGATGAAACTGATCTGGACAAAGTTTATATGCGTTTTGATATGTATGAAGCATTGTTCAGCGGTTTTTGCGAATCTGCCGGAGCATTTATGACTGCCGCCGAGCGTGAAAATCTTGCCAATGCAGGAAAAATAATCACACTTGAAATCGGAACACGTTTTCTGACCGACTATTTGAGCGGCGATAAATATTTTAAAATCAAACGTGCACATCACAACCTTGAACGCTGCCGTGCTCAGTTGAAACTGGTAAGTTCCATCGAAGAACAGATGAATGATATGATGAATCTTCTGCTGAATTGATTTTGTTCTGTTTCCGTTGATTAGAGATAGAGGATTTAAGAAATTTAGGGATTTTCAGGATTTTAAAAAACTGTTATATTGTGAGGTAATTTCAAAATTCCTAAAAATTTGATTTGTAAAAGGAGCATTTTCGGATGTTACCGCAGAGGGCATCAGCAGAAAATTACCTTTCACATCTTTTTGCAGCTGCCTTTTTGATTTTTTTTTGAATGGCTTTTGAAATTAACTCATTGTGATAAAATTTTCTGTCAGTGTTTTTGCATTCAAATAAGAGATTGCATTTTGACCTGTGCAATGCATCAGATAGAGTGAATTTATATTATTTGACTGCAGATAGTTTTTTGTTTTTTCGAGGCGTTCATCTGAAGCATGAAGCAGATGCAGACCGCCGATGATGGTATGTATTTTTATATTCGGAGCGTATTTTTTGCATAGTTCAATGGTATTTATAATACCGGAGTGACAGCATCCGTGCAGGAGGACTCCATTGTCAAAAAGCAGAGCGGATTCATCACTTATTAAATCCGGAATAGTTTTTGCATCATCGAGAAAAAACGGCCCGCCGCAATCTTCATTGGTTATGCGTGGAATCGGACCGGTACAGAAAACACCGGGAAAAATTTCAGTAAAACGGTCAATATAATTAACTTTTGAATTTTTCAGCACTTGTTTGCATTCATCCGGCATGGAGAGATTTCTGATTGGTTTTCCGGGGTGGTGGCTGTAACGCTGTTTGTCAATTCCGGGAGCACAGAAAAATTCACCGTTGAAAAATTTCAAACCTCCGGTATGGTCATTATGACCGTGGGACAGAAAGGCATATTTTATGTCGGAGATATTGATTTGCAGAAAATCTGCATTTTCTTTCCATGCTGCAGACATTCCGAAGTCAAAAATGAAACGGATTTTTTCGTATTCGACCAGCATTGAAAGTCCGTGTTCAGCTTTCAGGGGAGCACAGACTTCGTTTTCTGTAAGTATTGTAATTTTCAGTTTCTTCATTTTTTTCTGCAAAAGTTTGATTTTTTTCTTTTAATATACTTTTGTTTTGTGATTTTTCGAGATTTTATTAAATTTTTTTTAATATTTTTTTGAAAAGTATGTTAATGTGATGTATATTAAGGGACTATTGTGCAAAAATTATGGATTTCATATCCGCTTAAAAAAAGGAAAAAATATGCAAGATTTGGAAAAAACTGTCGGTTTTATGGGAAATTTCACCCCTTCTGCAACTCTGGCGATCGCCGCCAAAGCTAAAGAACTCAAAGCTCAGGGACTTGATGTTGTCAGTATGTCCGCCGGTGAACCTGACTTCGATACTCCGCAAGTTATCAAAGATGCCTGCATCAACGCTATCAATGAAGGCAAAGTCTATTATACTCCCGCAAGCGGTCTCGTCGAACTTCGCAAGGCCGTTGCTGATAAATTCAACCGCGACAACAATCTCAACTGCACTTTTGAGCAGATCGTTGTTGCTCCAGGTGCAAAATTCTCCGTTTTCTCCGCAGTTGCCGCTCTTTGCGGTGAAGGCGATGAAGTAATTATTCCGGCTCCTTTCTGGCTGAGTTATCCCGAAATGGTCAAAGGTGCAGGTGCAACCCCTGTTACCATTCCGACCCGTGCCGAAAATAATTACGAACTCGATCCCGCCGAACTCGAAGCTGCCATTACTGACAAAACCCGTCTGCTTATTCTGACAACTCCTTCCAATCCCACCGGTGCAGTTTACCGCCGCAGCACTCTCGAAAAAATCGCTGAAATCGTCATGCGGAAAAATATTATGGTTCTCGCTGACGAAATTTATGAAAAACTCGTTTATGACGCAGATAAACCCCATATCTCCATCGGTTCAATCCTCCCCGGTATGGAAAATCACACCATCACCGTCAACGGCTGCAGCAAAACTTATTCCATGACCGGCTGGCGCATCGGTTATCTCTGCGCTCCCAAATGGCTTGCCAAAAAGATTATCGCTTTCCAGAGCCATGCCACCAGTAATGCAACCACTTTCGCTCAGTGGGGTGCTATCGCTGCTGTTGAAGGTAAAGCCGACGAAGACGTCGCCAAAATGCGTGCCGAATTTGCCAAACGCCGCGACCTTATTTATGATCTCGTCAGCAAAATCGACGGCATAAAATGTATCCGTCCGCAGGGTGCTTTCTATTTGCTTTGTGATATTTCATCTTTCGGTATGGGTTCAGAAGAATTCTGTTCCAAACTCCTCACCGAAAAGCAGATGGCTGCAATTCCCTGCTGGTCATTCGGTGCCGAAGGTAATATCCGTCTCTCTTACGCCTGCAGTGAAGCCAATATCCGCGAATCCGTCAAACGTCTCGCTGAATTTTGTGCTTCTCTGAAAAAGTAAGTTAAGTTTTTTACTTTCTTTCGAGGTGAAAGAAAGTAAAACAAAGAAAGCCGTTTTCCTTGTTTTCTTTTCAAAAAAGAAAGCAAGATAAAGAAAAGGGTACTTCCCGGTAGATTATATAAACTCTGTCATATATAAATGGCAGAGTTTTTTTTATATAAGGTCGAAGTTTTTTTTTATCTTAAAACTCCTTAAATTCCTTAAATTCCTTAAATTCCCTAAATTCCTTATCTCACCGCAATTTGGACAGCACTGATAATTAAGAAAATCAGTGACTGTTGCAGAACTTTCAAAAAGATAAGCAGCAGCCATTTTTTATTGTTTTTATGTTGTGGCGTTTTCTTGAAAAATGGCAGTTTTGATGCTATATTAAAATGATTGTTGTTTTTTATTTAATCTTTTATTCAAAAGGAGTTATTTATGAAAATCGCTGAACTTGCGGCAATGTTGTTTTATTGTGTTATTCTTCTGTGTATCGGAATTTTCTTTTTCTGGAGAGAACGTAAGAATGAGGGTTCGGAAAAAGAATATTTTCTCGGCGGCAGAGGTATGAACGGATGGGTTTCCGCATTGTCTGCGGGGGCATCGGATATGAGTGCATGGATCCTGATGGGATTGCCCGGATCGATTTATCTTTTTGGTGTCGGGCAGGTTTGGATTGCAATAGGTTTGCTTATTGGAACTGTATCCGCATGGTTGTTTATTGCACCGCGGCTTCGAAGATATTCCATTGTTGCCAATGATGCAATTACGATACCGCAATTTTTGACTAACCGTTTCAGAACCGGGAAAAAGGGTATTCTGATTATTTCTGCGTTGGTTTTCATGGTTACTTACTGTATTTATGCTGCGGCAAGTTTGTATGCCTGCGGAACTCTTTTCAATACAGTTCTCGGTATGGATGCCAAAACGGCGATGATTCTGGCGACAATAGTTATTGTTATTTATACTTTTCTCGGTGGTTATCAGGCGGTCTGCTGGACTGACTTTTTTCAGGGATTGCTGATGCTTGGAGCACTGCTTTTTGTTCCGATTATGGTATTGATCATGATGAATGCTGCAGATTTTACCGCACCGGAAACAGTTGTTTCCGAAAATTACTGGAGCTGGTTTTCGACAGGAAAAAGTGACTGGAAAAGTTGGAGCGATATCATTTCCGGATTGGGCTGGGGACTTGGATATGCAGGAATGCCGCATATTCTGATACGTTATTTCTCTGTTTCCAGTGAAAATGAGATGAAAAAATCCCGTATTATCGGTTGTATCTGGTTCTTTTTCATTCTGCTGGCTGCAAGTGCGGTTGGTTTGATCGGCAGACAGTTTATCGGTGATGCTCTGGTCGCAAGCAAAGACGGGAATACTTTGATTTTTATAACTATGGTCAGAAATGTTTTTGATTGGATTGCAGGAAATGTCGGAGGTGTTATAATCTGGACATTCTGTGCAGGATTTCTGCTTTCAGCGATTCTGGCAGCGGCAATGAGTACGGCAGATTCTCAGCTGTTGGCTTCATCGTCAGCATTTGCATCTGACTTGTATAAACCGCTTTTGCGTAAAAATGCTTCAGACAAAGAGATGATGCTTGCCGGACGTGCGATTGTTATAATTATTTCCGTTGCGGCATTTATAATTGCCGCCCGACCGGAGTGCAAAGGGCTTATGAATCTTGTTTCCTGTGCATGGGGAGCATTCGGAGCGGCATTCGGTCCGGTAATTATTCTGTCACTTTATTGGAAACGTTTCAATTATGCAGGTGCATTATCCGGTATTATTGTCGGTTTTGCGGTTGATATTCTGTGGTATATTTTTCTGCCTCAAACGGGCATTTATGAAATCGTTCCCGGTTTTGCCGCCGGTATGATCGTTTCAGTGATTGTATCTTTGCTGACAGCCCAACCGGGTGAACAAGTCATTGCAGATTTCAAAAGAAGTACTTTGCTGATTGAATCAGAGGAATAAAATCTCTTATGTTTCAAAAAAATTGAAACATTGATGATTGACGCTGTTGTAATTGCCGCAGTGGATGATTATAAGGATTTTAAATGAATTATTGGAAGAAAAATCTGTTTTTTCTCTGGATTTCACAGTTGTTTGTCATGTCCGGTTTATCAGCTGCGATGCCGTTTATTCCGCTTTTTATCAAGTATAAATTCAATATAGTTGAAGAGGGAAAACTCGGAGTTGCCATAAGTTTATTCACTTTTTTCGGCTTGATAAGTTTCGGTATTATGGCTCCGGTCTGGGGAATGCTGGCGGATAAATACGGCCGCAAGATCATGCTGTTCCGTGCGAGTTTCATGAATGCCGCGATTTTCCCATTGATGGCATTTGCACCGAATTTATTTGTTCTGATTCTGATTCGTGCGGTAGCCTCGGCATTCAGCGGTACGACTACTGCGGCACAGGCGTTGATTGTCAGCACCACACCGGAGGATAAACAGGGATTTGCCTTGAGTGTTTTGAGTACCGCTGTATGGAGCGGCAATATGATCGGGTATGTGCTTGGCGGAATACTGGTAAATTATTTCGGTTTTACAATTGCATTTTTGCTGTGCAGCAGTTTGTATGTGATTTCCGGATTGCTGATATTTTTTGTTCATGAAGATTTCAAGCCTGTGGTGCAGAATACAAAAAAATCAGGTAAAAAGAGTTTTAAAATGGAACGCGTTTTACTGCTTTTACTGATGTTGTTTTTCCTTATATGTTTCCTGCGTAATCTGGAATCTCCGTATCTGGCAGTGCTGGTAAGCAATCTGACCGGAGATGACAAAGCGGCATTCTGGACCGGTATTATAAGTGCATCTGCAGCTGTCGGCGGTATTATTTCCGGAGTGCTTTTCGGCTATTTTACGGACAAGTGCAAACCGATGCAGTTATTGACTCCGTCATTATTGCTGTTTGGAGTTACATTGATGATGCAGGGGGCGGCAAAATCGGTTACAGCATTGATAGTTGCACGTTTTTTTGCGTATATGGCAATTGGAGGTGCTGAACCGGTTTTGCAAACTCTTCTGTCCAAAATAACTCCGGGAAATAAACGTGCCGCGGCTTTTGGTTATATGTCATCGGCCCGCAATGCCGGGATGATTTCGAGCAGTCTGGTAGCCGGTGGAATTATATATTTCAGCAGTGTACGCGGCGTTTTTTATATTTCAGCGGTTGCATTCTGGCTGCTGATTCCGTTTATGGGGTATATAATCAGGCTGATTTATAAATTGAAGGCTCGGGAATTGAAAGTCAAATGAGTTTTCTGCAGGAAAGTAAAGTTTTCTGTCTGCAAAAAACTCATCCGTATTGATATTAAATCATATTTTTTCCGACCGGCATAGGATTATCGAGTGAAGCACGGAAAGGCGATGCCTGTTCTCCGGTTGTACTTTTCAAAGTATGGTGCGACGGATTGTCTGCCCATGCATACCAGACGGCATATGGAGCGGCAACTTCCGGAGCATAAACTCTCAAAGTATGCCTGTCAATCAATTCCGCTTTTGCCCGGTAAGCCTGCATATCTTTGCCGGCAACAGCGAAACCGTCAATTCCGTCGGCAATTTCATCACCGGTGAATTTGAGAATGAGTGCATTATTTTCGCAAGTCATGGATTCAAACTGCGGAGCTTTGAATGCCGGGAGGCCTGATATTCTGCGGATTTCCTTTTCAGCAATCATCTCGCTGACATCTTTTTTGTTTACAGGATGAATATTGATAACGTCACCGAAGCCGAGAGTGATAATGCAGTCTGAATTGCTTTCATTGCATGATTGCTGTTGAGCTTCACGGAGTCTTGCCCACTGACTGTATGGTGAAAAATAATGAACGGGATTCATTTCCGGCAGCTGAATTATATGAAAATGCAAATCATCATTTTCAAAGACGTCACGCCAGTCGTTTATCATGCCGGTCAGCAGACTGCGGTAAGTGTGTGCCATGCAGATTGTATTTGCTTCGCCCTGATACCAGATAACGCCGTTGAGCTGCAGACCGGACATGGGATAGATCAGATTGTCATAGAAAATATGGAATGAATCCGCACAGCCCTGACCGAAACTTCTCATGCAGGTCATACCTTCAATACCAGCGTCAAAAGTTTCTTTGTATTTCCAGAGTCCGGTGAGTGGGATATAAATGCTGCCGTCTTCTGATTTCAGGAACATTTCATTGGCTGGACCGATCAGACCTCCGTCATCGCAAACTGAGAGAAGAGAGGTGATTTGAACAGCGATACTGTTGCTGCCGCCTTTGAGAGTTCCTGCAGGAAGTTCATAAATACGTTTGAGGTTCCATGCCCAGAGCCCACGCATACTGCCGGTGGTTCCGACCATGGTTCCGTTGACATAAGTCTTGTCGCATTTGTCAACTGCACCGAGAGAGAGTGTGAATTTGTGATTTTCCGCACCTTCCGGCAGTTCAATATTTTTTCTGTACCAGAAAAATCCTGCATGATTGTGACCGGCAAGTGTCCAACTGTCGGGACATTCCATTTCATCCCATGCGGAATCATCGAAATCGGCGTTGCAGAAGCCGAGTTTTTCGCCGCAATCTTCGGGGTCCTGCGGAAACATTTCGTTTATTTTCATATCGAGTTTCTGTTCCAGAGTGAGCATTTTATCTTTCAAATGTGTATCTCTGGTACATACGTTTTTCTCATATTCGAGCATTTCATTACGGTATTCCGGAATTTTGAAAAGTGATTTGCGGCTGAGCCATGCTTCAATATTCACACCGCCGATGCTTGCATCAATAATACCGACTGGGATTTTGGTTTCCTGATACATTTTGCGTGCGAAAAAGTAGGCAATACCGGAAAAATCCGGACCGTTATCTTTGGTGGCGGCGACCCAATTTCCCGGCAGATAAGTCTGTCTGCCGTAATATGTTCGGACCGGAACTTTGAAATAACGGATGCCTTCATAATCTTTTTCTGTCAGGATTTCAGGACCGGGAACGCATTCTTTAAGTTTGAATCCCATATTTGACTGACCGGCACAGAGATAAACATTGCCGATGGCGATATTTTTGAAAACGCACTTTTCGCCGTTTGATGCGACTGTAAGTTCAAGTTTTTCTGCGGGCTTCATTGCAGGGAGACGTACAGTAAAACGCCCGTTGTCAGAAGCAATAATGGAACTTGTTGTGCCGTTGAAGTCGATTTGAACAAAAGCTTTAGGTTTAGTGTACCCTGAAACAATATTGGTAACGCCATGCTGAAAAACAGCATTATCGGTCATGATATTATCAACTTTCAAGTGCTGATTGCTGTTTAAAACTTCAACAGTTGCACAATTATCGGTATCACCGTCATTTCTCAACATAGTAGAATCCTTTCAATAATTTTGAATGTTTGGGATAATATACCGGATAATCGTATAAAATCAAGATAAAACTTTGAAATTTTGCAAAATATAATTATATTATATGGAAATCTGAAAGGTTGAAAATGCAGTATTCTGATTTTGAAAAAAAATTACAAAATTGCAGAAACAAAAAAGTTCTGCTCGGTTTTTCGGGCGGAGCGGACAGCTGTGCCCTTTTTCTGATTCTGGTGTATTGGCACAGAAGAATTCCCTTTGATTTTACTGCGGTGCATTTCGAGCATGGACTGCGGGGAGGGGAAAGTTTGGCAGATGCGGATTTTTGCGAAAAAACAGCTGCTCGATACGGTGTTAAATTTCAGAAATACAGTTTGAATGTCCCTGAAAATATGCTTCCGAATGAATCAATGGAGAGTGCCGCCAGACGTTTGCGGCTGGAAAAATGGCAGGAAATTTGTTGCAATATGAAAGATTTTGAAATTCATCTGGCTCATCATGCCAACGATTTGACAGAAAATATCTTTCTTCGGCTTTTCAGAGGTGCAAATGTTTCCGGTTTGAGCGGTTTGCGGGAGTTTTCAAAGGTCAACGGATTGAATATCAGACGGATAATGCTGGATTTTTCCCGGCAGGAGATAGAGGATTTTCTGCAGAGTGAAAATTTTGGAAATTATTGTATAGACAAAAGTAATTTTGATTGTGATATCGGACGCAACTTTTTGCGTAACAAACTTTTAAATGATATAAAAGAGAAGTTTCCGTATGCCTTGAAGGGGATACTCCGCAGTGCCTCCGTTTGTGAAAAAGATGCAGATTTTATCGAACAGAGTGCGTCTTTGAAATTTGCAGAGATTGCAGAAAAACAGGAAGTGGAGAATATATTTTATCAAAAACTTCATCCGGCATTGCTGGTTCGTGTTTTGCGGCATTATTTGAGTATGAAACTGAAGTATGAATATATTCCTGACTGGAATTTTATGCACAGGTTTGAGGCAATGATTGCACTGAACAGTTCAGCCGGAGAATCAAAAATTGAACTTGACAGCGGGTATTTTTATATTCGCAGCAATGATAGATGGCGTGTTGTCCCGCAGAAAAATGAAATTCCGGCAGATGTGCAATGGAATTGGCGGCTGACTCCTGAAATATTTTTTGGCGATTACCTTTATAAAGCCGTTTGGGCAGAAAAAGTTACCGGAGAAAAGGGCAAATTTTATTTTTCTGCAGATAAATTGACAGAATTTCTGCAAATCACCGTCCGCAGGGAAGGGGAGCATTTTGAAAAATTCGGCGGCGGCCATACTTCCATCAAAGAGGAGTTGACCAATCAGAAAATACACGGTTTTGAACGTGACAGAATCGGTATTTTGCGTAATGGAGATGGAGAAATCATGTTGATAGGCGGCATTCGCCGGACATCATTTGCCCCGATTTGTATGAAAAATGAAAAAATCATTGAAATTTCGGTTGACAAAATAAAAAAGTGATGTATGTTATAAACAGTGCTCCGGTAACTCAGGGGATAGAGTAGCTGCCTTCTAAGCAGTTTGTCGTGGGTTCGATTCCCGCCCGGGGTACCATTTTTCTTGAACTCAAAATTGCTGTTTTTGAGGTGAAAAAAGCTTTTTTAAAAAACTCTGCAAGATTGATTAAAGTTGATTAAAATTGATTAAAATCAACAAAAAGTAAAATAAAAGTAAAATAAATTGCGGGGTTCAGAAAAAAGGATTTTTTCAAAAATGGCAAAAATTGCATTATCCCAAAAAGTAATAAATTCCCTGAAATATTCCGGCAAGCAAATTTCTTACTCTGACGCAAACAATAAATATTTGAATTATGTTGTCAATAAAAATTCCGGCACTTTTTTTCATATTCGAAAAATTAAAGGACAGCTTAAATGTATCAAACTTGATGCAGTCAGCTATGCGGATGCGGTCCGTGAGAATGCACGTCTGACTTCGGGTGCGGTTGATGTTCCTGCAGCAGCTGATAGCGACACTCTCGCTGCAATCCATGAGACTTTTATGAGATTCAAAGAAACTCGTGGGGACTCTGTCAAGTGCATTGCAAATGCCCGGCAGCGTTTCCGGGACTATGTCCCCGAAAAGCTGAAGAACTCTTCCGACGTTCAAACTTCGGATCTGGAAGCAGTCGCCCAGACGCTCGGCAAGCTGTGCAAATACCGAACCGCAAATATGCTCATCAAAGAGATAGCTGCAGCATACAATTATCGGAACAAAGTTCAAAACAAGTCCGGTAATCCGGCTCTCAATGTTTCCAAGTTCAAAGAGCAATCGCGTGATCGCTATCTGTCTCAATCCGAAATCGAACAGCTCTTTGCTGTTCTGCCTGAAATGTCAACTGATTTTCAAGATTATTTCAAGATTGCGCTTTTTACCGGTAAGCGCAAAAGCAATGTGCTTGCCATGCGCTGGGACTGTCTCGATCGTGACCGCGGGGAGTACATGTTCCCCGCAGCAGAAAATAAATCACGCACTGCTGATGTCACCGTGCTTGTTCCTGAAGTTCTTGAAATTCTGGATCGGCGGAAGCTGACGTCAGCGTCACCGTGGGTTTTCCCCCGGTATGGCAGACCGGGCGAGCATATTGCTCAAATGAATAAATCATTTGAGAATTTTTGCCAAAAAGCAGGTATTCAAAATCTGCATCAGCACGATTTGCGGCGCACAATCGGCTCGATTATGGCGCAAAACGGCGAGAGTCTCCACACTATCGCCGCAGTCCTCGGTCAGACTTCAATCGGCGCGACTCACATTTACGCTCGCTTAAATTCCGCCGCAAAATCAAAAGCTATAAATAATGCAGTATCAACGATTTGCAACTTTCAAACGAACAACCGCAAAAAACTTGAGACACTTTTACAGACTCTTTCGTCCGAAAAAATCGAAAAAATCTATCTTTTTGCAAAAAATTTATAAAAAATTGCAACTTTTTTTATAAAAACACTTGACATGTAGACAGTTTATGCTATATTATAGTAGAAAACAAAAAGAAAGGATTTAAAAAATGAAATACTTCTCTGAAACTGAAAAAGCCGTCAAACTTCAAATTGCCGTTGAATATGTCGATGCAGAATTTACAAAACGCTACTTCGTCTGGGTCCCCAAATCTCAGCTTGAAGCTAACGGTCTCCCCAAAGAATGGATTACCGACAAGAAGGTTCAGGAAGTATCTGAACACCGCGGTGCAGAATTTGCCGGCTGGATCGGCGCCGACAATGTTGCTGCCGGTCGCGGCAAACATGATTTCAGTAAACTCTTCGCTATGCTTTAATTTTTAAATAAGGAGTCAAAAAAATGAAAACTTACAAAACTCAATGCCGCGAAAAAGCACAAGAATTTATCAAAAACAATCCTGCTTATAAAATTCATTTGATAGCAATCTGCCCGGCTGCTGCTGGTGTCTCCGGTAAATGGTATTTACTTTATAATCCCGCCGGCTCAATCGGCATTCATAATAATTCCGATGCTGAAATTCTTTTCAATAAAGCAGAAAATATTTAAAAAACAAGGAGATAAAAAATGTTAAATACTTTGAAAATTTGGTGGTGTTTTTGTGTCGTTAAAAAATTTGACAACGATAAAAAAAACAATAATTTGAAACAGAAAAAAATCTTTTTGAAAAATGGTTTTTCTGAATTTGCCCAAAATATATATTATAAAAATTTTCCGAGTTTTGAAAAAATGAAAGAATTTCAGGAAAATTTCAAAGCAGAAAAAAATTGCATGGTAGAAATGATTCCGATAACAGATCGTCAATTTGGGATGATCAAAATGAGTTTTACAAAAATAATTGAAGAATAAAAGCAGAAAAATATTTAAAAAAGGAGATAAAAAATTGAGCAACAAAATGAAAATAACGATAGCAAGCTACTCTGAATCAGACTATGCACTGGTTCAGAAAACACTGCCGGACTCATTCCCGACGCTGGATGAGCACTGCGATGCAGTCGCTTATGCGGCTGCAGAACTCCAACGTCAGGGGTACGAGATTGAATTTGAGAACTGCGACGCAGAGGGCTATTTTGCTTTTCTGCGCCGCAACAACGCTAAACATTGCCGTCAAAATATCGCTTCTTATGTCGCGGCAAAAGCTGAAGGCGTGCAGTACGAGAATTTTGAAAATTTACAACATCTTAATATTACAATAGTTAAAAATGAACATTAAAGATTACCTTAAACGCAACAATCTCAGTATTGCTGCTCTGTCACGGATGACTGGTTACAATGACAGTACTATCCACCATTGGATCGCCGGCACTCGTAAAATTTCAAAATCAGCAATAATGCACCTTGAATTATTGGAGCTATACAATACGGAACACGATGTGTTCCCGATTCAAAAAAAGCGGCTGAAATAAGCCGCTTTTTTATTTCTTCATTTTTTCGAGAAGCCGTTCAGCGGATTCTTTGTCAATTTCAAATGGAGTTTCAATTACCCTTCGCACACGCTCAAAATTCAAAATCGGGAGCTTCGTTTTGTGCTTTGGCGATTACTTCGTGAGTAAGATTCGTATAATGCGCCTTTTCGTTTCCGGGCATTTTCATACCCAGCATTTCGGCGTGGCGTTTGATTTCGGCAGGATCAACATCTACCTCCATCCCTGACATTGTTTTCATTTTCATTTTGTCACCTCCTTTGGTTCAATATGTTTCTTTAATTCTTCAGCAGTTGCACCGGCTTTCAGTGCATCGACATAATAACCGGTGATTTGCTGGCCGATTTTAATTTTAACCGAGCCGCTGGATGAGGCGTTGCCATTCTTGCCGTCAGTGTCTCCTGCGCCCTGACCCTCGCCAGTCATTTCAACTTCAGTGTTTTCGCGGGCGACGACCGACAGAATTTTTCCGTAGCGGAATGTGACCCCGAAGTTTCCACTGTCCGGTCTGAACGTTGTCTCAAGTCCGATACCGTCAGAATAATTGATTGCGTTGTGACCGCACCCGGCAAGCATAAGGCTTGCCGCCGACAGAATGATTGCTTTTTTAATCATAGCTTGTTCCTTTTTGAGGTTATGATACATGGGTGTGTATCGTGATAATTTTTGATTATTTTTTCAATTTCATCTCGGGAAATACGTTTTGCTTCAAAGTCCGCCAGCTTGACACGGATTGAAACAACGTCTTTTTCGAGCGACTTGATTGACGCAAAAGTCTCTTTTACGAAAAAGCCGATTATCGACAACATCAGCAGCATTATTCCGGCAACTGCGCCGTAAATCACCTTTTCCAAATTCAACCGCATTTCTTCCTCCCTGCCTCATTATAGGCTCGCATACCCAGCGTTTCCAATATCCAATAAAACTGACGGACACGGCGGAAGCCGATGTAGCGGCGCAAATTATACCATTTGAATCTTGCTCTGACTTCGATGTTGCCGTTGGTGAAAAAATGTCCGTTAGCTTTACGGAAGCCGATTTGCGCTTCAAATTCCGCATCGTGCAGAAATGCCGTTGCTCCGAGATATTTATAAATCCAACTCAAAATTTTACGGTACTTTTCCGGCAGCCATTCCGGACCGATACCGTTGCAAATGATACGCAGTTCATTATCGGTGAAGCGTTCCAGAACTTCCACGCCCTCAAACTTGAGAGCGTGGCACTTTTCACGCAGTTTTTTGACTTGCATCAGATTCATACTTCACAT
>JAFVUZ010000190.1 GCA_017502435.1 Lentisphaeria bacterium | reverse complement strand
TCAGACTGTCACCCCAGCACACGATGCCAGGCAAATACTGGGCCAGCACATCCTGATGCTGCTGATAGATCTGGCTGATCTCTTCTTTACTTTCCTGACGGGCAGAGCTGAGTTCCTCACGCTGGCTGGAATGCACCTGCATCAGCTGCTCGTCCTCTTTCTCAATACGCTGCATGACCGTCAGGCAGCCAAAGCCCAGCCCCAGCGCCGCCGCCACCAGAATAACACCGATGATAATATTCCGAATCAATTCTTTTCTTCGTTCATTTTCCCACATAAGTACATTTCTCCACTGTATTATATATGTTCCGGTCAGCACCAGTCTCGTGCTGTCGCTGCAGTTTCTTTAACCGAAAATCCCCATATAACCATCCAGGTAAATAGTTAAGCTGCAGAACAACATAAGGAGGGCATTATATTTTTCTATTATAGCACAAATCCAATAGAAATCAAGCCGGGGCAGTCGACGTGTGCATAGTGACGATTTGCAGTCTGGTATTCAACGTGAGAGGTATTGATGGTAATACCACGTTCACGTTCTTCGGGAGCGTTGTCGATTTCAGCGTAGCTGCGTTTTTCACCACCGAATTTGTTGGTGAGAGCCATAGTGATAGAAGCAGTCAGAGTGGTTTTACCATGGTCAACGTTGCCGATAGTACCGACGTTAACATGCGGTTTTGATCTTTCGAATTTTTCCTTAGCCATTTTTTCCTCCTTTATAGATAGTTATAGAGTCAGCTAAATGTTGTTATTATTACTTAAGTTCAAAAAAACTTCTACCTAACTAAAAATGGAGCCCTCAACCGGACTTGAACCGGTGACCTCATCCTTACCAAGGATGTGCTCTACCGACTGAGCCATGAGGGCATATTCAGCACTGTCAAAATTGAATAAAAATGGTACTCGAGGGGGGACTTGAACCCCCAAGGATTGCTCCATATGGACCTCAACCATACGCGTCTGCCAGTTCCGCCACCCGAGCACTTGAATTTTAAATACAGTTCAATTGTGAACAGTGCTTATAATATACCCCCGTTATTGTATTTTGCAACCCCGAAAAGTGTTTTTTTTCGATTTTTTTTGATTTTTTTTGTAAAAACGCTCATTTTTCACTCAAAAACGCACTCTGTAAATGTCATAAAACATTTCAGAACTCAGACTTTCGACAATACTTTTAGCCAATTTTCCGGTATTTCCGTCACCGGCACCGAAATATTTCTTCATAAATCCTTCCAGATTATTAACTGTCAGATAGACCGGAAGTTTTTTAGCGGAGCATTTATTTTCATACATCTGCTGCATGGATTCGATCGCACTGTCCATACTTCTGGCAAGTCTGACTGCGTGCGGACTCCACATCATTTCCGTCATAACTCCTTCAAAACCTGCAAATTCAGCATATTTTCCGCAGTCCAGGAATAATCTGATACTGGGATGATAAACTGTAATGTCATGTATTTGAATTATTTTCTTTGCCAGAAGTTCCTGCAAAAACTCCGGCAAAGAATCTGCAACTTCTTTCAATTCAACAAGATAATCACCTTTAAAAGACTTTTTATCTGTCTTTTTATGATTTTTTGCGGAATTTTTTTCCTGTTCATAGAAAAACCGGAGCATTTCCGTTATCAAACTGATCGGACACTCTGTGACATTCATAAATCCGAAAACTGCCGCTGCCTGCTTCAAAATCTTCTCCTCTGACCCGACAGGAAAAAGCATTCCCTGCTGCAGTGCGATTTTATGCAAATTTTCCGCCGTTACCAAATGCAATTCCTCCAACTGCCGCCCGTTACGGCGTTTAAACCAGTCTGCAACTGTGAAAAATCCCGCATTTTCAAGGGTTTCCACCACCATCGAAGACAATTCAGCAGTGCTGACCTTGCCGCTGAACTCATATTTTTCATGCAGAGAATACTCAACCGCCAAGGCGATATCTTCAGCGAAACAGGTACTGTCACGCAGTCCGGCACTCAAAAAACAATATATAAGTTCCCCCTGCAATTCCGATGCAGAAAAAGGAATCTCACTGCCGTCACTATCGGCAAGCAAAAAGTTGTTTTCACCTAATTTTATCATTATCAATCACTTATTTAATGCTCTTATTTCATTGATAAACTCATCGACATCTTTAAACTTGCGATAAACTGAAGCAAATCTGACATAAGCGACCTGATCGACTTTCTTCAACGCCTCCATAACGATACGGCCGATTTCGGCACTGGGGACATCTTTATCGAACTCTTTCTGTATCAAACTGTTAATATCCTCGACCAGCTGATCTATTTTGTCAGAATCGACGGGACGTTTATAACAGGCGTTACGGATACCGCGGCGGAGTTTATCCTTGTCAAAATCCTCGCATATGCCGCTGCGTTTGACAACCCGCAGTTCTTCACGTATAATTCCTTCGTACGTTGAAAAGCGGTGCGAACAATTCAGGCATACTCTGCGGCGGCGTACACCGGCACCGTCTTTGACTGAGCGGGAATCGACAACTTTATCATCAAGAAAACCACAAGCCGGACATTTCATTCTGCTTTCCTCCAAATTCTGTTCAATTTATTCCAATTCTGAATCCAAATTCCGGCACTGCCGGGATATTTCACACTGTTTTTCTGCCAATTTTCCAGACTTTTAAGCCACTTGCTGTAGGAATCAATACTTTTATTTCCCGGCGACACCAGCACAAAAACAGAACCTTTCTCCTCTGCCTCCTTGAGCATCTGCAGACGCTGATTTATAACATCATTATCCGTCCGGGCCTCAAAATCAATCGCCAGAGCATCACATTTACGCAAAAGTTCAGAAACCCTGCCGCCAGTCAGGGCTCCTTTACTTCCGGCGAACGCAACTTCTTCATCTTCAAGCAGTATCAACTGTTCAAGTTCCAGAATTTTGCGGCATTCATCAAAAAACTGCATGGATTTCAAAAACATACGGTCATTGGAATCGCCCTTTTTATCTTTTTCCTTACGCCATGTAAAAAGCAATCCGGACGGGCGGTTGACATTGCGGTCATTCCAGCGGTTCATCTCCAAAGCGACAACAACTGTCGGCATTTCTGCACTTTCAGGCAGATTTTTCCAAAACTCCCTGAGTTTCAGCAATGTATCTTTATATGGATTCCCATTGCCCCAGAGAAAACGGTTGCCTCTGCGGCGATTGATAAAAAAACTTTCACGCAGAAGATAAATCGTCTTTAAACTCTTTGAATTCAAGAACATAACAAAATCCATCATCTCTTTGCCGCGATCATTTTCGACATCTGCCTCCGTTTTGTCCGCAAAAGGAACTGCTACTGCAGAAAATCCGAGCATTTTTGCCGAATCAGCGAAATATTCCGGATACTGCAACGCAAATTCCAATTCCTGAAGGTCAAGAATCAGAACTCTTTCATGTTTAATACCAAGTATTTGCGACATTTTTGCCGCATTTTCCGCATCTTTTTGTTCCAATTTGGCCGGACGCGGCAGCTCCGGACGGTAAACAGATTCACAGCCGCACAAAAAAACTGCGGCGGCGGCAGTCAAACAATATTTTTTCAGCATAATCACTCCTTTTTTTTATGTAATGTACATCTTAAACTTGATAAAGTCAATATAAATGTTATATTTATACACATCATTTTTTTGCATTACACTATATATAAGGAATAAAAATCATGCCTGATCCTCTTTTACCGTTCCGTGATGCCATCGACAGCATCGACCGCCAGATAATCGACCTGCTCGCCAAACGTTACGAACAAGTTGCTGAAATCGGCAAAATCAAACGTTCAAAACATATGCCGATATACGTTCCCGAACGGGAAAAAGCCCTTATGTCCAAACTTTTAGCATACAACAACGGACGTCTGGACGAAAATACCGTCAACGCAATTTACCGTGAAATCATTTCCGGTGCCATCCGTACTGAACAACCGCTCAAAGTAACTTTTCTCGGTCCGTTCGGTACATTTTCCCATCAGGCACTCATGCAGCATTTCGGTCACGGCGTCGAAGCCATTCCCTGCAACAGCATCATCGAAGCACTTAATGCTGTCGAAAAAGGTCTTTCAGATTACGCCTGCGTCCCCGTTGAAAATTCCGTTGAAGGCGTTGTAAATCAAACACTTGATACTTTGCGTGAACTTGAACTCAGCATCAATGCCGAATTTAAAATCCGCATTTCACATTATCTGCTGTCAAATGTTCCAATGGACAAAATCAAAGTCGTTTACAGCCACCCGCAAATCCTCGGTCAGTGCCGCAAATTTCTGGCAGAAAAACTCCCGAATACTCTGACCATCGAATGCCCCAGCAGCGTCGGAGCCATCGAAGCAGCCATCCACAGTCCCGACTCCGCCGCCATCGCCGGCAATGCCGCTATTGAAATGTCCGGCTTGCAGGTGATTGCAGAACACGTCGAAGACCACCCCAGAAATTCCACCCGTTTCCTTATCGTCGGCAAACAGTCCTCCGCTCCGACCGGCGACGACAAATGCTCCGTCTGTTTCGTCCTGCAGGACAAAAGCGGTGCCCTCTTCGACGCTCTGAAACCACTTCAGGAACGCAATATTTCCATGAGCATGATCGAAAGCCGCCCCTTCAGTACCACCGATCAATACTGCTTCTTCGTCGACATCGACGGTCACGCAAAAGATGAAAATGTTTCTGCCGCCCTCACTGAAATCAAAAATAACAGCTCATTTTTCAAAATCCTCGGCAGTTACCCCAAAAAGAAGTGATATTTTTTCGGGGAGGGAAGGAAAAAACCTTTCTGAAGAAAGTTTCTTTTCCTTCCCTCCCCAACCCCCTCCCATCCTTTTTACAAAAACTTTTGTGTAACTTTCGTCTTTTGCGTTGCAAAATACGAAGAAAAAAATGGCTCTGTACTAAAAAACTGAGGGGGTTCGGGGGTATAGTGAGTTGCGACAGCAACGAACGGCATACCCCTGATGTGGCTAATCCGGCGGAAGATTTGATTGCTCATTCCCTAAAAAAAGGGGAGGAGCAATCGAACATTCCGCCGAAAAAATAGCTA
>JAFVUZ010000189.1 GCA_017502435.1 Lentisphaeria bacterium | reverse complement strand
TTACTTTGGCTCTGTACTAAACATTGACTGATAATAAAAAAAAATTGAGGGGGTTCGGGGGGGCGTTCCACCCGCCTTTTAGTCTGCTATCGCCTTGGCAAAAGCTCGTTGTGTATTTTTACAACGGAGTATTGTCAATGCGACAGCAACGAACGGCATACCCCTGATGTGGCTAATCCGCCGAAAAAATAGCTAAACTCTACACAGCCGCCGACATTCACGCACCAGCGTAATATCGCACCGGGTCGTACCAGGCGCCGGGGTTCCGTCTTCGCTAAAGCTACGCAGTGACAAGGCAATCGGCGTCACGCGTCAGCGTAATAGAAAGGCGGGTGGAACGCCGGGGCGGCGTAAGCCCCCTTGTAATAAAAAATCAGTCTGCGTTTAGTACACAGCGATTACTTTAAATTCAAAAAATCCGCAACACATTGCCGCATTGACGGATAAATCTTTATCTGTTTATGCTTTTGTTCTGCGATTTTGCGGCTTTCGGGAAAGTTCGCACCGCCTCCGCTCAAAACAAATGCTGTCGTCTGCAGCAGAAAATATTGTTTACGTGGAGCTTTGGCAATGAATTTAACTTTATATTTATCTGAATATCTGCGGACTTCATTCAGCATGATTTGATATTCCTGTGATGAAACCGGAATAGTTACAAGAGCGTTTTCATACGGAAAAAAGCGGTGAATCAGATACTTGTTGAGTCTGCCGTTCCAGTTGACTTCCGCTTTTTCAATAAAAAACAAATGAGCATCTGCAGGAGCAGTTTCTGCGGCACATTTCAAAGTCAGATAAGACTGGGCAGCCGTCTTTGACTTCACATTTTCAGGCAAAGCATCAGGAATTGTGCGGTAAGCATCTTTCATAATTTTACGCTGCATGGAGAGAAGTTTTTTCATTTTGGCTGACGGCTCAAAATCCGCTGCATTATGATAAAAAGAGGTGATCCGCTCAATTTTGCGGCTGCGGTCATTGAATTTTACACGGATTTCACTTACTCCCTGTGCCAGCATTCCGGGCTGAACGTAATAAGCACCGGCAATTTTGCGGCCGATTTCAAGCTGATGGGAATGACCGCCGATAACAAGATCGATTTCCGGAAATTTTTTCAGAAGCGAAAACAAAGACCCGCCCTTGAAATATATCCCGCCATGACGCACCAGAATTGTCAAATCGACCTTCTCTTTGCGTAACTCTTTGAGTGCCAAAGCAATTGATTTCTCTTCATTCATAAATACCAGTTTTTTGTCAGGTAAAATGCGATTACGGCTTTCACGCTCGCCGACTCCGATGATGGCAATACGCATTTTGTTGCGTTCAATGATACAGAAAGGCTTCATTTTGCTGATTGCAGGCACAAAAGCCCAGTTGGCACACAAAATAACAGAGTTCATTGCTTCAAAATTTTTACGCAAAACTTCCGAACCGAATTCAAATTCATGATTACCCGGCACATAAAAGTCATAATTCATTAAATTAAAAGCATTTACAATTACAGAACCGTTTGTACTGTTGGCAATATAACTTCCCTGAAAGAGATCTCCGGCATCCAAAAGTATATCCTGAGGCTTTCTTTTGAGCTCAAGTATGCTCAAAATACCCGCCATACCACCGCGTTTTGACTGCAGAATACCGTGCATATCAGTTGTAGCCCAAATAACCACTTCCGATGCCTGCAAAAGCACTGAAAGCAGGAAAATCAATAAAAATGTAATGTTCTTTTTCATAATATTATAAAATACATCAAGTTTTTTCACTTTTCCACTTGAAAAATCAAAAAAAAGTGCAATATTATATAAATGACAAAATTAAATAAAATCAAATTAACATACAGAGGTGTAAAATGTCACAACATGCAAGTCTCCGCGTCGGCGGTAAAATCCGTAAAAAACGTAACGTTATGAAACGCTTTGAACGTCTTGACCTTCTCCGTGCAGAAGGACGCATCCCCGAAGACAAAGTCCTCGGTTTGCCCAAAACCAAAGCTATCAACTGATTTTCAGTAAAAAGCAGGCTGTCGTTAAACCGTCAGGTTTGACAACAGCCTTTTTTTATATCTTTTTTCAATGCATTTTATTCAAATTTGATTACAGATGAAAAACTCTGCATCTGTTCAAGATATTTTTCTTTGCTCATAGGTATCGGCAGTTCTGCAATCATACTGCCGCATGAAGCATCATCATACAGCAAGTCTATCACATTCAATGCCAACATTTTAGCAGAATCGACATATGCCTGTTTTTTGTCTTTGACCAAAAATCCGTCAGTATGAGCCGTACCCTCAAAACCACGAAAATAAAGATGCAGTGACGGCTTCAGCATACTTACATCGCCCATATCCGTAGAAGATGGACGGTATATCCCCGTTTTAAACGGCACTCCGGGAGCAATAATTCCGACATTCAAACGATGTATTTCATCCAATTCAGGATAATTTATCAACGGCATAAAACCAAAAATATTCTGCACTTCTGCCGCTCCGCCGAATGCAGTTACCGCCCCTCTTACACAACGATCAACTTTGTTTGAAGCATCCTCAACTGCCAGGGGAGATGCACCGCGCACCTGCAGGGTGAATACGGTTTTGTCCGGGACAACATTGACAGCCTCGCCGCCATAAGGAATATAACCGTGAATACGCACATGATCTTCATCCTTAAATGTATCACGCTGCGAATCAAGAAGCATCATTGCTGCACGCATCATGGAAACCGCATTTACCCCCAGATCTGGATATGCCCCGGCATGGGCAGATTTTCCTTTGAAAACCAGACGCTTCATTACAAAACCATTGAAGCCTGAAACTGTAAAATTTTCGGTTCCGGCATGGGCCATCAACGCAATGTCAACATCATCGAAAACACCTTCAGCAATCAATTCTGATTTGCCGCCGAAAAATTTCAGTCTGCCGTCATCAATCAAACTTGCAATATACGGCAGATTCTGACACTCCTCTGAAGGTGTTGCTATAAAAGCAAGGGAACCGGACAGATTTTTCAAAACTTCCGGCAGAGCCAGAACCTTTGCACATCCGAGCATTGCATTCAAAGCAGCATGATGTCCGCAACCATGAGCGGCATGAGTTTCTGGATTGACAAATTTATGATTAGGCACTATCAGTCCGTCAAGTTCACCCAAGACTGCAACTTTGGGACCTTTTCTGCCGGTATCAATATCTGCACGGCGTCCGGTAATGGCAAGATTTGTTTTTTCCTTCAGTCCGAGAGCGGCAAAAATCTCCCCGACAAATGCACTCGTTTCAAATTCTTTGTAAGATAATTCCGGCATACGGAGCAGTTTTTCACCGTTTTCAATCAACTCGGAACTGTGTTTATCCAAATAATCACAGACATATTTTTTTAATTCATCTTTATTCATTTTTGTTTTCCTTCATAAATTCACGAATTCGGCGGAAGGCTTCTTTCAACTTCTCACAATCCATCGTAAAAGCAATACGGACAAAATTTCTATAAACATCTCCTCCGTAAGCACTTCCATGAACAAGTGCCACCTTTTTATTCTTCAATAACAACATAGCAAATTCCTCTCCTGTCATGCCGCTTGCCGACACATCCAGAAAACCGTAAAATGTTGCCGGGATACCAACACATGAAATATTTTCCGTCCGCTCAAGTTCAGAGATAACACAATTTCGTCGCTGTTCAAACTCTCTTCTGATGTATGCTTCATCAGTTTGTTCAGACAAAGCCTCTATTGCCGCATACTGCGAAGATAGCGGGGCACAGGCAACAATATTTTCCGTCATTTGAGTCATGACTCTGATCAAATCTGCCGGAGCCAAAGCCCAGCCGATACGATAACCGGTCATCGCATAACGCTTGGAAAAACCGTTGATCACTACCGTTCTTTCCCGCATATGAGGACGAGTGATTATGCTTTCAACTTTTTTATTATCATAAACCAGACGGCTGTAAATCTCATCCGATATGACTGTTAAATCGTGCTTAACTGCAATTTCAGCAATCCTGTCCAAAACATCCGCCGGAATAACTGCCCCTGTCGGATTGGAGGGTGAATTGAGGATCAGAACTTTTGTTTTTGAACTTATCTGTTTTTCAATTTCCTCCGGACGCACGATGAATTTATCCTCCTGCCGGGTATAAACAAAAACCGAAACAGCACCGAGTGATTTGACAACTTCTCTGTAATTTATCCAGAATGGAGCAACAATTATCGCTTCATCTCCGGGGTCCAACAAACTCCACAAACTCAAATATGCCGCCTCCATTGCTCCGACAGTAACGATTATTTCTTTTGAACTGTCAAAGTCAATGCCGTACTCCCTGTCGGCTTCATCGGCAATCTTCTGCCGCAATTCTGCCAAACCTGCATTGGCACTGTAACGCGTTTTACCATCCATGATTGCCCTGCTTGCGGCAATTTTCACATTCTCCGGCGGCGGCAAATCAGGATCTCCGAGTGTCAAATCTATAACTCCGCTGTATTTTTGTGCTTCATCATAAATTTTACGGGGTTCAGAAGGCGTCAGATTCAAACCTCTTTGTGAAATATTCATATTGCTCCTTTGGGTAGATTGTTATTGGAAGAAAATTTAAATATTCTTCAAAATTAATATAAAATGCACAAAGATGGAATGCAATAGTTTTTTATTGCTTATTTTTGTCTGAAATTGCTGTTTTGCAGATTTTCAGTTACTGGTTTCACGAATTTTTTTGGGAGTTTTTGCACAATATGCTTTTATGCGGCGGGAAAAATGACCAGCATCGGAGAAACCGGTGCGGAACGCGATTTCTTTAATCGAGAGGGTTGTATATTTCAACAGCGCGACGGCTTCTTTGCAGCGCATCTGCCAGAGAGCCTGAATCGGAGTCAAACCTGTCTGCTGCTGATATTGCCGGATAAAAAGAAATTTACTTTTGCCGACAGCATTTGCAATATCGTCCAAACTTATGGAGCTTGCGAGATGTTTATACATAAATTCATCGGCTTCATTCACAAAACGTTTATTCTGCGGCATCGTTTCGGCATGAAAAATTTTCAGCATCAATTCAAGAAAATCATCCGCAAAAGGAATTGCCCTCCCCGCCGAAAAACGATCATAAAGACATGAGGCAAGCTCCCGCAGCAGCTTGTCAGAAGAATGTTTATACAAAATTTTATTGCCGTAAAATTTGTCATCTTCAAAAACAATATAACAACTTTCAACCGGCTCATCAGCATCACTATGTTCAAAATGGTGCACTCCGGCAGGATACAATGCTGCCTCGCCGGGATGCAGCGCAAATTTCTGACTGTCACCGGCAACATGCATGATACCACTGAAAATAATGATAAATTCATGGTATTTATGCACACAAAACTGATTGTGCCAGCGAACATCGGGTTTTACTTTGTTTATATAAATAAATTTTGCCATGATATTTCTTTTTAAATTCTGTTCATTTACCGTAATACAATTTTGATTTTTTTCAAGCCGCTTTTGCAAAAAAATTAATGGGGCTGTTGCAAAACTTAAAAAAGTTTGCGATGCCCTTAATTTTTATTGTTAAATCAAGACAGAATATAATGGTTTATTTTGCTATGCGTGAGTTTAAATTTTTACAGTAAAATATATTTTAAATTATTTGTAATAAACAAATTATAATTGCTTTTATTGGAATTACGGTAAAAGTTTTTGGAAAATGGGGTGTGGGGAAAAGAACTTTTTTTGAAAGGCTCTGTACTAAACATTGACTGATAATAAAAAAAAATTGAGGGGGTTCGGGGGTATAGTGAGTTGCGACAGCAACGAACGGCATACCCCTGATGTGGC
>JAFVUZ010000188.1 GCA_017502435.1 Lentisphaeria bacterium | reverse complement strand
TTTTTATTTGCAGGAGGGAAAGGAAACTTTTTTGCAAAAAAGTTTCCTTTCCCTCCTGCACCTCCCTATCCTTCAAAAAACTCTTGTATAACTTTCGTTTTTTGCTCCGCAAAATCCGAAAGAAAATTACTGTAACTGTTTTTATTTTTTATAAAATTTACTTTTAAACAGTTGAAAAATCAGAAAAAACTGCTAAATTAACCAACAGTAAAGCACATAGAGTTATGTGCGAGTTATTTGAAAACCGTATATATTTTCAACAAACACGTTGCAAACCCGCCAAGTTTAAAAAATATGTTTGTCTCACCTACACAGGAAATGTGTACCCGTAGAATCATTGTATCTTTGTATCTTTGTATTTTTGATTCTGCCGGGCACTCCCTGAGTATTAGGTGGGACAGTTCTTGGCGGGACTCGCAACGTGGTACTCGGAAGCGTTCGGCAGTCTTTGCTATAACAATTTTGAGTACGTTGAATTTCATGTCTGAAATCAACGTATTTTTTTTACTTTCTTTCGCAGTGAAAGAAAGTAAAACAAAGAAAGCTATATTACTTAATTCCTTTTCTGGAATTAAGAATTTTCTTTTCCCCTAAAACCCATCCTTTTCAAAAAAGAAAAGTGTATAATAAAAAATATCATAATTATTTCAGCCGTGAAATTCAACTTGTCGGATTTCACGGCTTTCTTTTTTATCAACCACCAACAAAAAGGGAAAAATTATGAAGACATAAACAATATTTTTTGAATAACAAAATTACAATATAAATTAATTTAACAAAAAAGGATATATTATTATGGAAAATCAACAAACAACAGTCATAAACAAAAGCAGAATTGCATACATTTTGCTTGGTATTTTTCTCGGAGGACTCGGAGTTCACAACTTTTATGCCGGATATAGCGGCAAAGGTATAGCACAGTTGCTTTTGACTGTACTTATCGGATGGCTTGTTATTCCTGCAATTGCAGTTATGATATGGGTAATTATCGAACTTTGTACCGTTACAACAGACGCCAATGGTAATCAAATGATATTATAACAATAAGGAGCAAAAAAATGAATAAAATAACAGATTTTGTAAATTCTTACAAACAAACATTAAGTAGTAGTTTTTCTTTCAGCGGACGTGCAACAAGAAAAGAATTTTGGATTTTTACTATTATAAATTTCATTATTTTCTTTATATTAGGTATTATTTGTGCTGCACTTTCTGCAATAATTTCAAACGACGCCCCCTATTTTCTTTTAGTGCTTTTAAGTGTGATTCTTATTGTTCCAAGTATTTCTCTAACGGTTCGCAGATTACATGATGTCGGACTTTCCGGTTTTTGGGTTTGGTATCTCAATCCGACAGGACTTCCGATTATTTTTGTTGTATATTTGCTGGGATTGGACAAAAGTGTTGATAACATTATTGAACGGATCAGAAATATCGGTTCTACCTGGTTGGGGTGGATTCTTACTATCATCTTCTGGGCTGTCGGGGCTCCCGCAGCAATTTTTCTACTTTATCTTTATGCCGGCAAAAAAGAAGCAAATGAATATGGTCCGTCTCCATATGAGGATTGAAACTTTATTAAGTTTCAATACAAATTGTATTGCTTAGAGATAGAAAATACTGTAAGTATAAGCAATTTTTAACTCAAAAAAATGCAGTTGGTGATTTTGAAAAAATCGCTGACTGCATTTTTTTATACAAGAGTTTTTAAGGAGAGGTGGAGGGGTTCGGGGAGGCGGAGAGGAATTTTTTTGCAAAAAAATCCTTCTCCGCCTCCCCGTCTCACAGCCTCCCCGAAAAAAAACTACCCCCTGCAAAATTCACGGAAGCGGCAGATGGAACATAAATCCTTGTCGCCGCAAGCAGGAATTGAAAATGGATCAGTCAGGTTTTGCAGTTCGTTATGCAAATTAAAATAAGCTCCTGCAAGCTCTGCAAGATATTCAATTTCTTTTGAAATATCAACTTCAAAATCATTATTCAGCAGCCGGAGCGGCTCATTTTCATTGATAAAAACATGACGTACACGCTCCGGCGAAATATGCAATTTATGCTGACAATACAAGAGATGCAGAAACGCCTGACAGGAATAAAAGTCAGCATTGTTTGAAAAATTCAGACAATAATAATCATTATTGCTTTTGATAATGCCGCACATCGGAAAATGTATTTCCAATTCACCGACAAAAACTGACGGCACATCATCTGTTACAGGATAAAAATTATGCGGATCTTCGCGGAATAAATGCATAAAAAGGTCATTTTCAAGCAATCTTTTGCACCAGTCAGTCAAATCATTCTGCAAATCAGTGAACATATCCGCAAAATTTTCCTCCTCATAATAAAAACTCTGCAGAAGCGGATGCTGTAAATGATCATTTTCATATTCACCGAGCAGCATACAATCTTTTGCCAGATAAAAATCATGCAGAACGGAACTTTTCAAATCACTGACCATCATTCCGTCAACAAAAATCTTCCGCATAGACTGCTGCATGATTGCAGATTTGAAAAGAGATTTGTTTTTGAGCTGTTTCAACAAATGAACATGATTTCTTTCGCGGTCAGCTGCACCGGTTTCATATTCTCCATAAGCATAATTTGTATGCAGGAAATATTCCCGCATACATCTTTGCAGCATTGCGTTGCGGCTGAAAGAAAATAAAATCCCGTTGTTCATAACTTTCTGATTTTTATTTTTGAAGCATATTCTGCGGCAAAGTCCGTATCAAATTCGGCACATTTGAACGACAGACAATTTGCTGATGCACTGCCGAGAGCAATTCTGAACGATTCAACAGCATCAGTTGAAATCATATATTCAGAAATAAGAACTGCACTTGCAGTATCTCCACAGCCGATGGCATTGACGATTTTTTCCAGCGGAGGCAATTCATACTCATAAATATTATGTTCAAAAAGCAGATACGCCCTGCCCGGTCCATCAGTTATTGCACCGCAGGCAAGTTGATATTTCTGATCCAGCATGGCAAGTGCCTGCGGAACATTATTGATTTTTGTATATTCAGCGAGTTCATCGGCATTTATTTTCAAGAGGACTTTTCCGTTTGACGCCTCAAGAATCGGAGTCAGATTGAAAATCGTATCCGCCAGAACAAGTTTATTTTTTCCCAAAGCCTTCATGGTCAAATCCAGATAAATATCATCCGGAGCATTGGCAGGCATTGTACCGCAAATGGCAAATGCATCACATGACGGGATTTTGGCAGAAACAGCATTGAAAAACGTATCTATATCGGATTCTGTCAACTCCGGCGAAGGCTCAATCAATTCCGTAATTTCCTGAGTTTCGGCATTGATGCAGGTACAGCAGGTTCTGGTTTCGCCGTATCCGAGAAAAACGTCAGTATGCGGAATCCCCTCCCCGTCAAGTTCATCAGCAATCCGTTTGCCGCTTGCTCCGGCAAGAAACTGTACGACTTCAGCATCGGCTTCAGCATGATTTTTGACCGCTCGTGCAAAATTTATACCTTTACCGGACGCGAAAAAAAGGGCAATTCCGGCACGGTTGACTTTTCCGATCGTAAGTTTGGGAAACTGCAGAACCTTCTGCCAGGCGGGATTTGCTCCGGAAACGAGAATTTTTTTCATATCAGACTCTCCAGCAATTCTTCAATGTCAGAATCAGACAGAGCAACGGGGTTGCATTTCATGCTGCCTGAACGGCAATTTTGGATAATGAACTGAAAATCTTCTTTTTTGAGATAACCTTTGAGATTCCGCGGGATTTCAAGGTCATCGGCAAGGGCGGCGATTTCAGAGAGAAGTTTTTCCGGTGTGCCCTCTCTGCCGTAATAAGCAGCTGCCGCAGTGCCGAGAAAATTGCGGTTGATTTTAAGAATATGCACCAGCAGTATGCCGCAGACAAAACCATGCGGCAAATGGTACAGACTGCCAATCGGATGTGCAAGTCCGTGAACCGCCCCCAATCCGCTGAACGGAAAAGCCATTGCCCCGATCAAAGTTCCTTCGGAAACTGCATTTTTAGCCTCCAAATCACCATCGCAGGCGGCACGCAGATTTTCAAATATCAATCTGAAAGACTCCATCGACCAGCCGAAAGTCAAATGATTTGCCTTGTTCGATATTGCCGCTTCAATCGCCTGAGTCAGAGCATCCATACCGCTGTAACGGACAAGTGACAACGGACAGTCATAAGTAAGTTCAGGGTCAACTATTGCCAGGTCAACGCCGAAAACTCTGCCGCGGATCGATTGTTTTATATTGGTCTTTGTATCAGAAAGAACTGCATTGGGAGTAACTTCCGCACCGGTTCCGGCGGTGGTCGGCAAGGCACAGAAAAAAATTCTTTCTGCGGCAGGTTCCATCCGGCAGTAAAAATAATCTTCCACACTGCCGGGCTGATTAAAAAGTCCGGCGACAGTTTTTCCTATATCAATAACACTGCCTCCGCCGATGGAAACTATTGACTGCACGTTATTTATGCGGGCATATTCCAATGTTGCAGCAACCATATCGAGTGTCGGTTCGGAACTTTCAACAATATGCACAAAATAATCATTTCTTGAGCTGAAAATTTCTTTAAAAATACGGCTTTGGGCAAAATGTCTGCCGCAAATGAGCATTTTTCTTTCAAAACCTGCCAGTTTTTCATGCAGGACATTTCTTTTGGAACATCCGAAAATCACTTCCGGAGCGAATTTGAAAGAGTATTCATTTTTCATAAAAGGTTCAACTCCCTGAGCAATGCGGCAGCGGCGGCAATTTCCGCACTTTTACGGCTTTGAGCCACCCCGACAGCAGTATATTTATCCATTTTGACCTCAACTTCATAAGTAAGATTATGTTCAGGACCGGATGTTTTGAGAACAGTGTAAAACGGAGGACTTCCCCACTCTTTCTGGGCATACTCCTGCAGAGTGCCTTTGGGGTTCAGCGAACGGAGCAAATAGGCCGGATCAGGAAAAAATTCAGCAATAAGATCAAGAACAAATTTTTTCACCGGCTCAATTCCACCGTCCAGATACCACGCACCGACCACAGCTTCAAATAAATCCGCCAGAGTGGAATTGCGTTCATTTCCGCTGTTTTCCATTTCACCTTTTCCCATATATATATACTGGTCAAGCTGCAGTTTGCGGGCAAAATCAGCGAGAGCATCCTCCCGTACCATAGCGGAGCGGATTTTTGTCATATTTCCTTCATCTTCATTGGGATAAAGCAGATACAAATACTCCGTCAAAATAATTTCCAGCACGGCATCGCCCAGAAATTCCAATCGCTGATTATCATAATCGAGATTGTTTTCCACTGCAAATGAACGGTGAGTCAACGCTGTTTTCAACAGAGAACGGTCGTTGAAATGATAATTGAGAATAAGTTTTAATTTTTCTATATCTTCCGGCATGATAATATCCTTTCTGATGCCGGATAATGCTGAAAAAACGGCGGACCGTCCGCCGGATCTTTTCAGCAGCATCCGATTCTATAAAAGATACCACAAAAAATCAAAAATACAAATTTTTTATACATTAAATATATACAAAAAAACAAAATATTAAAAATGTTTGATATTTTTTTGACTGACGTTTTGACTTTTCGGAATGTTATGCTATATTATAGGACGTGTTACAAATAGTTTTTTCACCCCCAATAATAATAACAACAAAAGGAATCATTAAAATGATTAAAGTTGGTATCAATGGTTTCGGCCGTATCGGCCGTATGGTCTTCCGTGCCGCCGTCGAAAACTTCAGCAATGACATCGAAATTGTCGGAATCAACGACTTGCTCGACCCCGACTATCTCGCTTACATGCTCAAGTATGACTCAGTCCACGGCATTTTCAAACACGACATCAAAGTCGAAGGCAACACCCTCGTCGTCGATGGCAAAAAAATCCGTTTGACCGCCGAAATGGACCCCGCAAACCTCAAATGGAACGAAGTCGGTGCTGATATCGTTGTCGAATCAACCGGTCTCTTCCTCGAAGATGCAAAAGCCCGCAAACACATCGAAGCCGGTGCCAAAAAAGTCATCATGTCTGCTCCCTCCAAAGACGCAACTCCCATGTTCGTCTATGGTGTCAATGACAAAACCTATGCAGGTCAGGACATCATCTCCAACGCGTCCTGCACCACCAACTGCCTTGCTCCCATCAGCAAAGTTCTCAATGACAAATTCGGTATC
>JAFVUZ010000187.1 GCA_017502435.1 Lentisphaeria bacterium | reverse complement strand
AGAAGGAGCAACATCAAAATACTTTTGCCTGAAAAAAGATAACAACTCCTTCCTGTATGGGATAATATATGTCTGCTTATACCACAGAACGTGACACAGAGAAAACAACCTGCAGCAGAGAAAAAATGATTTTTTCTCCTGAACATGCTTGACAATTTTACGGAATGTTGTATAGTAGAGCGTATGAACCGGGGCATTACATAGTTTTTGTACTGGACAATAATACAACAGAAGGGTACCATATATGAATATACAGATTCAGGCGCAATCACAATTTTTTTCAGTTCCGGTAAGTGATCAGGGGGAAAGTATGAATCTGATCATCCGGCATAAACAGGAATTTATGCAGCTTTCGATCATTCCGGCGGATCCGGATCGGGCACTGTTTACGGCGCATTACCGGCTTCCCTTTCCGGCGGAGGGGACGGTTCTGGACGCGGATCCCCGTTTGCTGGAATATCTGATCTGGCAAAATCATCAGCCGGAAAAAAAGCCTGATCCTGCTCACAGTCATCCCCGTTTTCACTTTTCTCCGAATCAAGGATGGATCAACGATCCCAACGGGATGTATTGGCAAGACGGCCTCTGGCACCTCTTCTTTCAGCACAACCCCTTAAGCTCCGGCTGGGGGAATATGCATTGGGGACATGCCGTCAGCAAAGATCTGCTCCACTGGGAGGAAAAAGAAATTGCCCTTTATCCTGATTCCACCGGGACCATGTATTCCGGTTCAGCAGTGATAGATCACAAAAATTCAGCAGACTTCGGGAAAGATGCGGTCCTGCTGTTCTATACTGCACGTTCTGACACTACCCCACACACCGGCAGTCAGTGTATGGCTGTGGTTCAGAATGGAGAATATGTAAAATACAAAATGAATCCTCTGATTCCCTGTATGGAAGGATTTGTGGAACGGGATCCGAATATTGTATTTGATCCTGATTCCAACATTTGGCGAATGGCTCTTTATTCAGGGAATGAGGAGAAAAAAGATTTTATACTGCTGTCAAGTAATGATCTGCTGCACTGGACGGAAACGGATCGGTATCTGCTGCCTGGCGACCGTGAATGTCCCGGTCTGCGGAGGATGAAAGACCGTATCACCGGACAGGAGTTGTGGGTGTTTACGGCTGCTAACGGCTTCTATCGGGTCGGCACGATCAGTGCTGCGGGAAAGGTCTCATTCCTTACAGAAACAAAAAGATTTCTATATGGTGATGCTTATGCCGGACAATTTTTTTACAATGCGCCGAGTGAAAAGCATATTTTTATGGCGTGGATACGGATGTCCTCCGGTCAATTCCGTTCATGGAGCGGCTGTATGACGCTGCCGCTGGAAATCACGCTGGCAAACGGAGAATTGGAAGTGACTCCTGCAGTGGATGTGCCGAAGACTCCCGTCTGCTGGAAGGAAAAGATAACACTGCACGGACCTGCCGGGGAATTAATCATTGATCCGCAGGAAAATACGGTTCGAAACGGAGATAAATGTTTCAATATTAACGCTGCAGAGCAGGATTGGACCGGATTTCTGATTCAGGATGAGGCGCTTGTTGAATACGCAGATGCACGGAAGCGCTTCTTCGCCGCCTTTTATTTCTCCGGTGTGACGTTACGCTGACGCGCATGGTATGCTGCTGTGAGTTGCCTGATCCACGTTGAAATAGATGATTGAGTCAAACGCACAAAGCGGGATAAGAGAGTCGAGTGTGCCGCGGCGCTGCTATTTATTGTGAATGGGAAATGACGGACAGCAAATGGCAAATCTGGCAGAAATACACAAAATAAAACTCCCGCTGCAGTTGTTTGCAGAGGGAGTTTGTTTTAAGCAGTTCGTCAAGCTGCTCGTAATAAGTTTCTTCATCGTAGTCGAGGAAACAGCTGGAATTACAACTTAACAGATGGAAAAAAAATTTTTATATTAAGACCTATTACCACAGGTTGATTTAAATGTATTTTAGCATTTTGTATGATAGTTTCGGCTATGGCGTTCCACTCTCCTTTTTATATGTTGTCGCACTGTCATACTCATTTATAAAAAACTATACCTTCCCAACCCATTTAAATTTTATTTCTGAATATCAGTAAATATTTAATACAGAGCCAAGTTTTTTGATTCTCTGAAAGCCTTATCTCCCCATAGCGGGAACAGCGTCAATTAGAAAAAAGGCTGTTGCTCACCTTTTTGAGGTTTTGCAACAGCCCATTGGGGATTTATCTGAAAATAATTTATGATATAACAGTTAGTTTAATCTTTTCTGTAAACAAGTTACCACTTTTTGGTAAGCACTTCTTTAATCTTTACTTTTTGTAATGAGCGGCTTGGTAAGTTCAATATTCTCTGCCTTGCACATTTTTTGCAGCATTTGTCTTGTTTGAGAAATTTGAATAAACATACCAATTACTGTTACAAGTACGATAAGAAATCCAAACAACATAAGAATTTGAATTACCATTTGATAATATGCAAGATCTGCAACAGAAAAACGTCCGGCAGCAAAAATTCTTCCTATTACGTCAAAAAAACTGATCATTTTATTTTTCCTTTCAACTTAACAATAATAATTTAGTGATACTTTTTTGATTTTATATAT
The DNA here is from genome assembly GCA_017502435.1 of Lentisphaeria bacterium. Lineage (GTDB taxonomy): Bacteria > Verrucomicrobiota > Lentisphaeria > Victivallales > Victivallaceae > RGIG5270. The sequence goes on along the minus strand of JAFVUZ010000187.1, from coordinate 20,266 downwards.
TATTTAATAACCATCCATTCAAAAATTCCGCAATAATGCAGCAATATTTGCAATCCCCACAAACTTAACATAAAAGTTAACAAGGTCACATGTTTATCTGCATTTTTTGCAATATTCCGCAGTCGGAATAATTCCGGAAAAATAAGTATTGAACATTTCAAAACAAAATGAAATATCATTATAAAAAATACTGCTGTTCCGAAAAAACTGTAATGCAATGCCAATATAATATCCCCTCTGCATAGTGCAAGAAAACTTCTTGTACCGCCGCATAAGGGACACATTGGTATTCCATGAACATAAGCTCTAAATTTTTGCCAAATTTCTGCAATATACGTATTTTCAAAACAAAAATGCATTCTGGAATATATCAATCCGAAGATAAACAATATCCCCAGCGATACACATTCATTCCAATAAACACGCTCTTGAGTCTTATATTTTTTCGGAACAAAATTATCCGGAATAAAATGAATCATTATCAGAAAAATTCCCAATCTCCGACAACTTTTCCGGCATTGATTTTTCTGGCAATTTTTCCGGCATCAATTATTGCTATTAGCCACAAAACAAAATAACCGATACCAAAAGTAGCAGAACCGATAATCGCAGTTGCAATCAAAAGAACAACACCTTTGGCAACCTGACCGTTATACATTTGTCCGACTCCGACGATCAAACAGGAGAGAAGTTCTGCTAAAAACGGAGATTTGGGATTAACAAAATTCTGCTGCTGTTGCGGTTGCTGTTGAAATTGAAATTGATTCATGCCTTGAGGCTGGGGTTGAGTTTGTTGCTGCTGAACAGGTGCTCCGCAACCGGGACAATTGTTAGCATTCTGGGGGATTGGATTGTTGCAATACGGACAATTCATTTTTTACCTCTTTTCTGTGAATGTCAGTTTATTATTACAAAGCTATCAAAAATGCAAGACTTGCAGCAGCAACTCCTGCGATAGCTAACCCTTTATATACTTTATGATTACGTTCTTTTGCAATAGTGATGATTCCAAATGTCAAACATATGGCAAAAAATATAAGGAATCCTACCGCAGTATCTTCATCCCATTCGCTATCATCAAAAGAACCCAATAAACAAAAAGCCCCAAAGCACAAAGAAGTTATTGACATCCATGAAGAATGTGCGAAGGATGGAATAACTCTACCCGCAGCGGTATTTTGTACAGGCTGCTGAATTTGCGGCATCGGAGCACCGCAGCCGGGACAATTGTTTACGTTTGAAGGAACCTGATTATTACAATACGGACAATTCATTATAAAACCTTGATTTTCATGAAATTCAACGTAAATTTTTTATAATATCTGAACGAAATTTGAAAAGCGAAATTAATTTGTCTGCAATTATTCCGGCTTCAATATCTGTTGATACCTTCAAAAAAGAATCAAACTCATCATTTATCTGCTTGTCAATATCTTCACTGCCGGAAATACTTTCAGATGCAAATTTTACTGAATCAGACAAATTTGAAAATTTTTTATTCAAAATCTTATTGTTATCAAGCATATGTGACTTTTCCATTTTGAACTCTGAAATTTTCCGGATGAATATTTTTTGGGATGACAGCAAATTTTTATTTTCCGCAATATTTTTTTGCGTGGAATCATGAGCTATTGCCAAAAAGATATGTAACACAATAATTACAAAAAATACAACGATGTGAGTAATAAGCAAATTTTTAGCAGAAATATTACCTGTTAAAAGAAACATTGCTATGATGACAAATATAAAATACAACAGCGAAACTGACAAGTTGCCTAAAAAAAAACGGCATTGCATCTTCATCAGTTTTCATAATTTCCATTGTATTTAACCCCAGCAGTATTTCGCTGAGCCAAATACTGCTCAAAGTGTACCAGTAATTGGCATTATGTTCCACCTTAAAAGAATTTGCGATAAAAAAAGTTACACCGGCAGCCAACAAAGTAATAATGCCTATCATTAATCTTTTGTTTGCAAACATAATACACCTCTTCAATTTATTTTATTTCCACAGTCGGGGCAAAAATTAACTCCGGGAACGACTTCCTTGCCGCAATTTGAGCATGTTTTTTGTAATTTAAATCCGCAAGCGGAGCAAAACTTGCTGTTTTCAGTCAATTCTACACCACACCCGGGACACAAATCTTTTTTCAATTTTTTACCGCATTTGACACAAACAACAACATTTACATCATTATCACAACCGCAGTCTGGGCAGCAATTGAAAATATCACCGCATGCAGAGCAGAATTTACTGCCGGGAGCAGAAATTTTTCCGCATTTATCACAAACTATTCCTTTTTCCTTAACAGTTGATTGCCCGCAAAATGGACAAAAAGCAGAATTTTCTGAAATACTTTTACCGCAATTCGGACAAGTTTTTTTATTTTCAATATCAATATTGCTCATCATGCCATGCATGGTATTACCCATCGGTACGCCCATGCCCATCCCCATTCCCATGCCTACAGCGGCATTAATAATTCCGCCATTGCTGTTGCCGGCGGCAGATTCCATGGTATCAAAGGAGCGTTTCTGTTGATATGTATAACCTATAATATCCATTTCGGCTTTTGTTGCAAGAGCTTTTCTCAACTGTTTTACAGCTTCATCAGTTTCATCTGTGGAAATTGAATTTACGGTAAAATTAACAATCTTCATACCATATTCTGCAAGATCTTCTGCAATTTGTTTTTCAATAGTATCAGATATTTCATTCAAATAAGCAGATATCTGAAGGATTGATACATTTTTTTCAAGTAAATATTTTGCAATCAAATCTTTTGCTCTGGTAATTACGATACCTTTGAAATAATCTGCAAGCACTTTTTCAGCGAATGCAGGAACCATACCAATCATTTTTATCAAAAATTTTACCGAGTCATCTACAACCAAACCGTATTGTCCGAAAGCACGCACAGGCAACATGATATGATATTTGGGATCTTCAATTTGAATTGCTCCGGCAGTTCCCCACTTTATATCCAATTTGGAGGCTTTGGATATAAACCAGACTTCTGCGGGAAAAGGAGATGCCCCGAATACAGCAACTTTAATAATCGGCGATAAGAAAGGATAATTGGATGTATTTAAAACATGTCTTCCGGGACCGAAAGGACCGAAAGCCTGCCCTGAATTCATCAAAACAGCCTCTTGACCTTCACGAACAATCAGTTGAGTTTTTGTGTTTAATTCAGAATTTTGAAATTTTCTTGCGAAAACGCCCGGAGCAAATTCCCATTGAACGACGTCAATAACTGCCATTTTTTACTCTCTATTATATTTTTTATAATACATTAACCTTACACATCAGAAAATTACAGGAACTGTTGCTCCCTCAAATTGAGTTTTGCAACAGTCCTTTTGTGTAAAAAACGAATTTTACTGGTTATTTTTTATAAGGCGTTCCATTTCTCGAATCCCATCTTCCTTTTTCTTTCTGTCTGTAACATAAATCCAAGACAAAAATGTACCAGTTCCCTGCAATCTATCTATATATGCCGAAGTTGCCATCATTTGATTTTCTATATTTTTAACTTTGCCATCTTTCCCGGTTATTTCACCGTATGAAAATTGAAAAGATTCTCCATCAGCATTAATTGCAAATTGAAGCAAAATTTTATCTTCCGGCATCGGCATTAATTTAATTGCTGCTGCAAGAAACGGATTAGCCTGCTCCGACACTTTCAACAATCTTGCATAAATATCATCTTTCCAGATGCCTGTAACTTCAACTACATTTTGGTTGTTTTTAGAAGTAAATTTTTTCCATTTTACATCTCTCATTACGGCATTAACAGCAGCGTCAACAGTACGAGTTGCATCCAATTTGAATACTCCTTTTTTTACCGTGACGATACTTGTATCAATTTGAATTTTTTCAACTGTTTTTTTAGCCTTATCTAATATGCTATCAATTGTGTTTTGTTTTTTTACATTTTGTTTAAATTTTTTCATAAATTTTTTATTTGCCGATAGAGCATTTTCATATGCTTGAGCAGTCACCAAACATCCTTTTGCTTTAAGTGAATCCAAAATAGACAAAACATTACTGTCAGGGCCTATTTCAATATCAAACTGTCCGACATGGCCATCTACAAAAAGTACCGGAATTCTGACATTTTCCTTTTTTTCCGGAATATAAGACAATTCAAAAGCAACAATTGCGTCAGCAGCACTGGATTCGCTCAACCCATTACCCAAATAAACATAGGAAGTATTATTTTCTGTTAATTCTCCGGAAGTAAGTTTTTTGCTTGTTTCATCAAAAGGAGAAATATACGTTGCTGTATCTGTTAATTTTTTTGTCTTAATCAAGGCATTCAAATCAGTGGGATACCAACCTTCCCAACGCATCATGTTAGCATAGGATTTGATACCGAGACCGATCTGTTTCAAATTAGACATTGCCTGTTCTTGTTTAGCTTTTTTACCGCAGCCGCACAAACTCAAAACTGCACAGATGGCAACCGATACAAGAGTAAACATTTTTACTTTCATTTTTTTAATTCCTTTTTTTAGATTTTTCAATAATTAATAAACTTGTTTTTTTTATTGTATTTTGTTTTTGTTATGTTGTTACCTTTTCTGATTTTGATAATTATTTCTCCTTTCTGTATTGGGCAGGTTATTTATGAAGACAACAAAAAAAGCGTTCCCCTTGCTGCACTCGCATCAGGGGCACGCCAATGCCCATAAACCCATGCAAAAAAGAGAACGCCCATAGCAAATATGGGCGTATCATCATGCAAATAGGGTTTATTGATAAAAATTGGCGTTTCTGATGCAATAACCTGCGTGATAATACGTCTTAAGTTATATAATTTTTTAAATTATTGTTTTATTATGTCAGTTATTTCCTTTCTGAAATTTTTAACTTTCATAATATAATAACTCACATTTTTAAAAAATCAACTTAAAACTCTCTTTTTTATGGATTTTATTTCTTTGGCATGCCCTGATGCAAGTGCAAAATAATAAAAAAACTCCTTTCTTTACCTTAATATCCGTAAAGAAAAGAGTTTTCTTGCACTTGATGAAAAAAAAGTGGAAAATTTATTGCCAATGAGGATATTTATTATACAAACGCTCAATAAGATAATTCTGTTTTTCCAATAATTGAAAATCAACTGAGCTGTCATTATTACCATAAAGAAATTTATTGTAACGCAGGCGTTTTTCGATAAACAGAACTGCAGCAACCAAACGCATTTCCTCGGTCAATTTATCATCAGGTTCGTCAAGCAGTATTTTCAGTTCAGACAAAGATATTTTCGGTATTTTGTGCCATAAATCCCGCAAATCACTGTTGTAAGCCGGATCCCATTTTTTATCTTTCAATGCAGACTGCAATTTTACGTTTTTTTCAAATTTGCTTTCCCGGCTCTGCTCCGGCAAAGGCGGCGGGGATTGCTTTAAATCTTTTTTAATTTCAGAAGTTTCAACTGTCTTTCTTTTAATACCGGATTGTTTTAACTCTGATTTTCTGACTTGAGAGGCTATGCCGGTTATTTTTTTATGAGACTTTACCGGCAGATTTTCAACCGGATATGTTGAATATTCTTTGACCAAAAACATCACAAATACAGCAAAAAAACTTAATATAACTGCAAATAATAACAGCAAATACAATACTGCTTTCTTAAATTTTTTCCCTGATGCAATTTTGTCTGTTTTGCATCCGTCAAGCTCAAGAATTGCATGCCATGCATATAAATTATTTTTATTCAACAAAGAAGGCGGTAATGCAGGAAAATCTTTCGGCAGATTCCCGGTAAAAGCACAATACAAAACTCTGCTGAACGCATAATAATCATCTTGCGGTTCAGGATTTCTCTCTTTTTTCAGTAATTCAGGGGACATAAAATCAGGACTTCCAAGCCGGGAACTGCCCTCCGTATCTGTAACAAGTCCGATATCACCGAGAACATATCTTGACCCGATTTTCAAAATATTATCAGGTTTTATATCCCTATGTATCAAGCCGTTTTTATGCAAAAATTGTATGCCGGCAAGGATGTCGTTTTTCAAAGAAATTATCTCTCCGGCTGATAATCTGCTCCCATTACTCAAACGATTTCCAAGAGTATCAGGAATATATTCATCATTTTTGCCGGACAGATTATTTGCCAATTCCATTGTATAGTACAATGAATCATTAAAATAATCCACATGAAATATCTGAACTAAATTCGGATGTTTGCAGGAGCGGTATTTTATCAGACCGCGTAATTCACGTTCCTGAATTTTTCCGCCGGAATTGATTATTTTCAAAGCCGTTTCAGCTTCGCTCAATGTATTACGTGCAAAATAAACCTCTCCGTATGCACCTTTGCCGCAACATTTTATAAGTTTGTAAGGACCGATATTTTCAGAAATCATTTATATTGAACTCCGTCCGCTCATCTTCTGCAACTATTTCATTAATAATATTTTTCATCATTTTCAATCCCCTGTTTTTGACAAGATATATTCTTGCCGCAGAAACTTGCAATGCTTCCGCCGTATCTGCAACAGAAGCATGTTGTAAAACATGCATTTCAAAAATATTATAATTTACAGGACTCAATCGTTCACGCATTATTTTCAAAATATCATCTTTTATGATATTCCTCCAATGTTCCTGCAGCACATTATCAAATAATTCATCCGGCGTAGGATCTTCTGCAGAAACAAACTCCAACACATCGTCAGAAACAGTATTTTTTATTCTCTTGCGTTTAATATCAATTATCAAGCCATTTATGATACGCCCGAAATAAGTACGGAATTTCGCCACCGCCGGGTCAAAAACAAAACTTTGCGAGCGTTGATAAAATCGTTTCATAACCTCTTGCAAAAGTTCTTCGCATTCATCATCGGTCAAACCTTTTAGAACTCCCAAATCAATTATCACATTACGGTAACGTTCAAAAAATATTTGCCAAGATGCATCATTGCCGTCTTTCAGATTATCAATTAAAGTTTTTATTGTTGTTGGGAAACGCATAAATTACTCATTCGTATTTATAATATATACTATTCTAACTAATATAACCTCTGTTCTCTGAATTGCAAGTGCCGAAATAAGCTTCATCCGGAGTTTTGTATTGCAATGCGGAATGCATTCTCTGTGCATTGTAGAAATTCACATAGTGTTGAACGCCGAACCGCAGTTGCGGCGAACTGACGTAATCTTTGATTTTGATGTCTTCGTATTTCAACGTCCCCCGGAAACGCTCCATTTTTGCATTGTCACGGCAGCGTCCACACCCGTTCATACTGATTTGAATTTGCTGTCATAAGACTTTTTCATAAAACGGTCCTTTCTTTGTTTTAATTCAGCACCGTTTTACACCTTGGCAAGTTGTCCAGCTTTCGGGGAGAACCGCATTAGATACGGCAATTCCGTCTCCGTATGAAAACTTGCCATAAAGCAGCCTTTGGCTAAAAACAGCCGAAATATATTTGCGTTTCCTGCATCTCATTAACAATACCGTTTATTGCGTGACGTTCAAAAACATCGCGGAGTTCAGTCATAAAAAATTCATAATCAGCATCTTCCGGAGTCAATGCATAGGAGCGTGAACGCATATTGCCTTCAAATGTCAGTATATCCATTGCAAACGGATTGGCAAAAGAAATAACTTCGACTTCCCTGAAATAATTGTACCGCAAAAAAGCATCGCCTTCAGCGGGCGAATGTTTACCGGCATGGCCGGAGCGGAAACGCGGACAGTATTTCCGGCATACATCGTTGCGTTCAATATTGAAATCGCACGGTAGAGTTGAGTTCCAGATGATTGCGATTTTACCGTCCGGATGCAGGAGCCGCATTGCTTCAAGTTTGAACTGCTCCGCATCCAGCCAGTGAAATGCCTGGGCGACGGTTATCAAATCAAATGAATCATCCGGCAGTCCGGTCGCTTCTCCGGTTGTGCCTGCACAATAAATTTCCGGTAAAAATTCAGTAAATTTTTTCCGCATATCGTTATTGGGTTCAATGGCGGAGACTTTTTTGAAAAAGCACGTAAGCAGTTGAGTGAAAATTCCGGTTCCGGCTCCGACATCGAGGACAGATTCTCCCCCGGTGCGGGATTTGAGCCATTCAACTGCCGCTTCGGGATAGGAGGGACGGAATTTTGAATAGTCTTCCGATTTTGCACTAAAAAGTTCTCTGTTATTCATGATTTTTGCCCCACCAGTCAGGAAGCTGTTCTTTGAGTCTGATTGTTTTGAGCGGCTCAAGAGAGAGCAGTATTTCAATATCTTCACTGCCCTCGCCGAGCTGCATCATGAATTCACGGCATACCCCGCATGGAGTTCCTGAACTGCCGTCGGGCATAACTGCGGCAACTTTAATAATTTTATTTTCGCCGTTGGTCAGCATATTGGCAATAGCATTGCGTTCGGCACACATTCCCATACCGCAGGCGGTATCAATACAAATTCCGGTATAGATATTGCCTTTGTCAGTTAAAATTGCCGCACCGACACTGCCGACTTCCATCAAAGGGGAAATTTTACGTTCATTTATTACGGATTTGGCTTTTTCATACAGAATTTGCCAAATCTTATCCTGCATAAAATCATTCATTTTTGATTTTTTCCTTTTCTTTTATTCTGCCGTATTCCATTACCCGGATGCGGTCGAAAACATCTATTGCCCGGTGATCATGAGTGACTGCAAGTACGCCGGTATGATGTTCATGAGCTGCCTGTTTCAATAACTCCATAACTTTGCGGCCCATTACGCTGTCCAACACCGCAGTCGGTTCGTCAGTCAGCAGCATTTCCCGCTTGCCAATCTGGAAATTTAAATAATCTCCCTGCCCGCAAGTTACAGGGAGTTTCAGGATTTAAAAAACTGAGGAATTTGAGGTATAGCTTTTTCGGCAATACACCATGTCCCTGAATTTTTTTCAAATTATCAGCCAATATTTTATATAAAGTCTGAGTTTTTTAAATCCTTAAATTCTCTAAATTCCCTATTTCTTCTTAATTGGAGCAGAATTTTTATAATAAATTTCTTCACGGAGCTGATTGATTTTGTCGGCAAGTTTGACGATTTGCGGCAGGACTTTTTTGTCGCCTTTATGGTATTGCTGAATCAAACTGCCCTGTTTGCCGGCAGCACTGTCGTGACGCCGCCAGTAACCGATTTCATCAAGAAAATTGGCGTAACGGACATATTCGGCACTGCCGAAATGCAGAGGCTGTGGATTGTTCTTTTTGCCGGAATAATCAATATCATAGGAGGCAACTGCTCTGCCGTTCAAAAAGGCGGCTTTGAAAGACGGAAAAGTACAATCCGGGGCGAAAATCACATTGTAGTTGCGGCTGTAATTGGGATTTGAAACATTATGGCTGTCACTGGAACTCATTATTGGTTTTCTGACACCGGTTTGGATGCAAATTTCATGAAACATTGACAGTGTTTCCATATTTTCACGTCTTGATTTGCCGCTCATCGAACCATTTATTACTTCAACAACATCAAATTCTTTCTGCTGCATAATGAATTTTGCCATTTCCATTGTGGTATGGCGGTGAAAACTGACCCGCCATGCCGGATGACAGAAAACAGTCAAAGCTCCATCGGCTTTGGCTCTGCGTGCGAGTAGCAGAGATTCTGCCAGGAGCAGTAATTGTTCATGTTTGGTTTGGGGATATTTTTTTGCAAGTTCGTCATAAACGGGCTGAACTTTTTTCAGCCATGCGGGATGACGGATTCCGGTAACAGAATGTCTTTTGGTTCCACCGATGCTCAAACCGTGAAGTAATGCCCCGGGAGTATGCAGTTCCTCGGCAGGATAAACTGTGATACCGCTTTGGCTTTCGATGGCAAATTTCATTACGGGAGCGTTCTGTCTGTATATGCCGTGATCGGAAAGTCCGAAAAAGTCAAAACCGGCAAGACGGGCATAAGCAACGTGTTCTTCGGGAGTGAATTTGCCGTCAGAAAATTTGCTGTGCTGGTGCAGATTGCCTTTAAAGGGACGCAATTTGAAAGTTTCAGCATCAAGGGCAAGAATTTTTACAACGCGGTTATCCTGACGTTTCTGATTCGGTATCAACGGTTTGGCAAAAACGATCTGATAAAAATTTGCCTCTTTGAGTTTGAGTTCCACTGTAATTTCTTTGTTATTGATTTTGAAATCAAGCGGCTGGGGAATGGAACGTTTTTTGTATTCATCTTTGGAACTGAAACTGTGATCCTCGGAGGTGTACCCGATAAATGGTAATTTTCCGGCTTTCTGATTATTTTTCAGACATTCTGCATATTTCTGAAGCCAGTCAACTGCCCACTCTGAAACAGCTTTGAAATGTAAAGTAACTGCAGTATTTTCCGGATAAATCCTTTGCTTCAGTTCGAATGCATTCAATGATTCAATCGACAATACGATAACAACAGTCAATAACAGCAAATTTTTCATTTTTTACCTACTTCAGATTTTGTTTTATAGTTATTTAAGTTCATTAAGTTTATCCCAGGGAGATGGTTCGGGGACTGCTTTTTCAGAACAGAGACAATTTTCCTGTTCTTCTATTCTGCCGTCTTCCATTACCCGGATGCGGTCGAAAACATCTATTGCCCGGTGACCATGAGTGACTGCAAGTACATGGGCATCTGTATCATCGGACTTCGCTGCAGTTGGAGGAGAACAAACTCTCTTTTTATATGCTGTTGCATTTGCATCCATTGTTGTAAAAATATACAACGAGCTTTTGCCAAGACACCGGCAAATAAAAAGCGGGTGGAACGCCCCCAAAAAATTCTCAGTTTTTCAGTTATCAGTCAATATTCCGGGCAGAGTTTTTCAAAGTAAATGTTATCTTCGGACAATCAACATTGTAATAGTCAACATAAACCCCGTCGTCAGATACACGCAGGATGCCGAATCCGCTGCCGTCGGTCAGAAGTTCAACATTGATTTTACCCGCAAAAAGTTTGTTCCATAAGTCATTTTGTGCTTTTGAATCGGCTTTTTTATTATTAAAAGCAACTTCTTTTTTGAAATTTTTCTGTCTGACAGGATCACGCAGAGTTGAATTGATAATAAATTGAGTAATGCTGTTCTCTCCTTTTGTATAACGATACAATGCAACCCCGTGTGTGTGACCGCTCAAAACAATGGCATTACGTTTGAGCAGAAGCGAGGTCAATTTTTCAGTATCATCAGTAACCATATTTTTCATTTTGCCTGCTTCCGCAGGTATAACCGGAACGTGGGAGATGAAAAAGAAATAACGTGAAGGCGTATTCACCGCTTTTTCAAGCATATCCAAATCAGGATTCAGCAAGTCATAAAAAAAGTAAATGTCTTTTTCAAGCATAAAATAAAAACAGGAATTTTTGCGTTCTGCGGCTTTAACATTTCTGTCATAAGAAGCTTCAATGATTTCTTTCCATGACTGCATCCCGCCGGGACCGCGTAAATCGTGATTGCCGAGATTGATCAGTACGGGACAGTCAAAACGTGAGGTCAACGCATCAAAACCGCCCTGAAGCATTTTTTTATGCAAATCGTATCTTCCGGCATCGCCCTGAATTATATCTACCAGTTGGAAAAGATAACGTGTATTATATTTTTTTGCAGTTTTGGCGGCATTGTCAAGGAGTTTAGGAGTATCTTCCTTCCACATTTTCACATTTTTGGGTATTGCTGCAGTGTCATGTCCGAGAGATTCAATTGCCCAAAGTGTCTGACTCCGCCATGAATACAATCCGTCTTTATTGAGTACACCTTGAGCAAACGGAACCTTGGGATTGAATTGTTTATAGATTTCAAAATTATGCAAATCATTGCTATCATAGTGAATATCACCGAGAAAAGCAATATTATAAGATTTTTTACAGCAGCATCCTGTCAAAAGTACGGCAGCAGCAGCAATGGCAAGAATTTTTTTCAGAAACATAGTCTGTTTTCCTTTTATTATTGATAATTATTATTATCTGAGGTAATTTTAAAAGTTTTTAATTAAAATAGTTGAAAAAGTTGGACAAAGAGTGCATTTTACAGCTCAGACTCGCAGTCGGAGGTAAAAATGAATAGATTATCCGATATATACTATACAAGAAAAATTATCTTTTTCAAATAAAAAACGGCTCTGTACTGAACATTTGCTGATAATTTAATAAAAAGCTGATGGGAAATGTGCAAATATTTCTCTTTAATGAGAATAAAACCTTGTAAAAAAATTACAAAAAAATGATATTTTTTATCAAAAACAGTTGGAAATTTTACAATTAAGTGTTATTCTATAATTATTGCATAATCAAGGAGATATACAAAATGGAACATTGCTTTGAACTTTTTGCAAGCGGCTTGAAAACTGCAGATGCTTTTCTGTGGGGGCCTCCGTTATTGATAATTTTGCTTGGAACTCATCTTTTTTATACTGTCAGACTGCTTTTTGTGCAGCGTTTTCTTTGGACGGCTTTCAAATTGGTAATTCAGCGGGACAAGGCGATTGACGGAAATGTTTCGCCGTTTGCCGCTCTCGCTGTTGCTCTCGCATCGACTATCGGAACCGGCAATGTCGTCGGAGTTGCAACAGCAATCGTTCTCGGCGGTCCGGGAGCGGTTTTCTGGTGCATGATCACCGGAATATTCGGCATGGCGACCAAATATGCCGAATCTCTGCTCGCAGTCAAATACCGTACCAAAGACGAAAAAGGCGAGGTCCACGGCGGCCCGATGTATACGATTCAGCGTGGACTCAAATGGCGTCCGCTGGCAGTTGTTTTCAGCGTGGTTGCAACTTTTGCGGTGCTTGGAACAGGCAATCTGGTGCAAAGCAATGCTATTGCAACGATCGCCCATCGGGCATTTGCTGTTCCGGCATGGGTAAGCGGTCTTGTTATTGCTGTGTTGGTTGCTATGGTTGTTATCGGAGGGTTGCAGAGTATTGCCAAAGTCTGTACCTGGCTGGTTCCGCTGATGTCGGGAATTTATCTTGCAGGATGTATTACTCTTTTGATAATGAATCATACTTTTTTGTATGAGGCGGTAAAAGTTATTATTGAATGTGCCTTCTCGCCCAAAGCGGCTTTCGGAGGAGCAACAGGGTATGGTTTTATGCTGGCGGCACGTTACGGTATTGCCCGCGGACTTTTCTCTAATGAAGCCGGCATGGGGTCGGAACCGATTGTTGCGGCGACTTCGAAGACCCGCAATGCGGTACGTCAGGGGCTGGTTTCATATACCGGAACTTTCTTTACAATTATTATCTGTGCCATGACCGGACTGGTAATTGTTTCATGTGCACTGGCACGGCCGGAAGCCATATCTTTCAGCAACAATGAAATTCTGACTCAGAGTTGTTTTGAACAGATTCCGGTGGTGGGTAAATATCTGCTGACTTTTGCTATTTTTGCTTTTGCGATCACGACTTTGTTCGGCTGGTTTTATTACGGGCAGGAGTGTGTGCGTTATCTTTTCAAGGGCAAGATGGCAGTTCCGTGTTATAAAGTAATTTATATTCTGGTTGTTTTCCGGGGTGCTGTAAGTTCTCTTTCAGTGGTTTGGGATTTTGCCAATTTCTCCAATGGACTTATGGTTATTCCCAACGTTATAAGTCTGCTGCTGCTGCAGAAAGTGGTAGTTGCTGAAACTGAAAAATATCTATGGAGCGGAAATCTCGATCGGAATGATCCCCGCTGTGTACGGGTTAATTCGCAGCTTGATAATTGAAAACTTTTCTTTTTTGCAGTTCCCTGCTTGACAAATTATCAAACAGAGGATAAATTATTGAACGTAAAAAATAATTATCTCTTTACAACGGGATATTAACATTCAAACAGAAGGTTTTATTATGAAAATCCGTCAGAATCTGCACATACATTCTCTGCATTCATGCGATAGTGCCTGTGCAGCAATAAATGATATTCAAAAGGAAATGCTCGATTGCGGCATGACCGAATTCGGACTCAGTGATCATTATCATACTACTTATAATCTGTGTGATTTGCAGAGTGCTGCAAATGATTTCCGCTGCTGCAAACGTCCTGCAGAATTTCATTTCGGCGTCGAATTGACCTGTATGGCAAAATGGGAATGCGATGCCATTAAAGATGGTAAATATGAATTGAATGGCGATGACCCCGTTTATGGACTGCGTTATAATGAACCTCCGGCAAATGCAGATTTTTCGCCGTGTATCGACCTCGATGAAGAGACAATGAAAAAACTTGGTATTGAATATACCATTGGTGGTGCTCATTGGCCGCTCAAAATAACTTCAAATCTGGAAGAAGCCCTTGAAGACCTTTATACTCAAATGATGTATCTTGCGGAAAATCCGCTGGTCGATATTCTGGCCCATCCGTGGTATCCGCTTCATGTTTCGCACAACTGGGCAGGCTGGACGGGAATGACCGGACGTCCGAAGTTCAGCAGAGAGTTTGTTGATTATTCAGTTTATGCCAAAATCCCCGCGTGGATGAATGAAAAACTCGGCGAAACTCTGATAAAAAACGGAACGCTTGCCGAAATCAATACCAGCGAAGTCAATGATCCGAGTGCCCCGTCAGAATATCGTGATGCCCGCTGGCGTCAGCTTGCAGAATGGCGGGAAATGGGAGTAAAGTTTGTTTTCGGAACAGATCAGCACGCAGCACATAATGTCCGTTCGCAGATTGCGGATGCAGAGTTGTTCCTTGATCTTTACGGATTCAAAGAGGATGATATTGTTTACGGCTTTCCCAAAAAACGCCGTTGACCGGAAAAAAATATTGCTTTTGCATTTAATTGATATAGAGATGGTATTATGAATAAAAAAAATCAATTTAAAACCGCAAATGTTTCGTATTCAAATAACAAAATCTGTAAAACTCTGGCAGTGCCGCTGATTTCTGATGATTTCAAATTCGGAACAGGCATGACTGACCCGATATGGCAGAAGGCTGTCCTTGCAGATGATTTCAGTTCCTATAACCAATATAAAATGGACCGCAGATCAACTTTTTCTGCATTCCGTACTGTTGATTCGCTGGTTATCGGATTTTTCTTTGAAGAAGATAAAAAGGATATTACGTTTCAAACTGATAAAAATGGCAGTGTTTGGAACGGTGATATGGCGGAACTGCATTTCGGCAGCATGGGACCTGACGGCTGGCTGCTGCAGTTGGGAGTCGGTGTCAAAGGCAACCGTTTCGACAGCACCGGAAATTTTGATAAATGGAAAGTCAAAGTTTTTGTCCGTAAAAACGGCTGGGGGGCTGAACTTAAAATACACAATTCTGCATTCTGTCTGACTGAAGGCGGTATTCGTTTCAATCTCTGCCGTCAGTCCTTGAAAAAACGGTTATTCTGCACATGGAGCCCTCTGCAGCTGCGTTTCCATGAAGTTGAAAATTTCGGGGAATTGCTTTTCTGTGATTACAAAACTGCTTTTTCCATGCGGTATGGCATCCATTTTGACAGTATGGATAGAGCCGAATTTGAAAAACAGTCAGCAAAAATGCAGATTCCGGCGGCAAAAATCATGCATGGTCCGTATCTTTCCAATCCGGACAGCAATTCGGTTTCCATTTCATGGGCGACTGCCGGAAAAATTCCGTCTTTTCTGCAATACCGTGAAAAAAATTTCAATGCAGAATGGTGCAAAGTTTAAAGCAATCAAAGCAATGGTATCTTGAAACATGAAAATGCTCATTTTGTGCATCTGACTGATTTGAAAGCGGGCAGAGAGTATGAATATGAACTCTTTTATCTCTCTCCGGTAGTTCAGACGCCAGTTTCGTATAAAATCATCCGCAATTTCAAAGTCCCGGAAGCAAATTTGCAGGAATTTTCATTTTTCTGTACAACAGATATTCATTCCGACGTCAATACTTTACGCGGTAATCTCAAATCAGAAGCCGCACGCAAAGCGGAATTTCAGGTTCTGCTCGGGGATTTGCTGAGCCATGCCGCCGGTCGTGAATCTCTCTACAATGGTATTATAGATCCGATCGTCCGAGAAGAACAAACTTCTCCGATCGACCGTCCGGTTGTTTTTGTTCGCGGCAATCATGAGCAGCTCGGTGTTTATGCTGCTGAATATTTTACTGTGATGAAACATCCGTCCGGCAAAACTTATTACAGTTTTACATACGGAAATACTTTCTTTATCGCTCTTGACTGCGGTAATGATGAGCAGGATCGTGGCAATGATTATTTTTCCAATACAAAACTTCAGGCTGAAGAAAAGGAATTTTTGGAAAAAATTGTAAAATCAGACGCTTATATAAATGCAAAATTCCGCGTAGTCATGCTGCATATTCCTCCTCTGCCGACTAACAGAAATGTTTACCGAATGGTATATGATATGATATCTCCGCTTGTCAATGCAGCAACTGTACCCGACCTCATGATGTGCGGACATATGCATGAATATCTGCGTATTGATGCCAACACCAAAACTTATCATCCCAACAGTATTTCTGCTGTTTATACCAAAAAATTTCCGGATACTTATCAACTCCCGTTCCCCGTCATTATTCTTGACGATAAAGCCGGAACAGAGGTGAAAGTTTCACCGGCAGAAATCAATATCAATACCTTTTTGACCGCTCCCGACGGTTCTGTCAAACAAGTTATTGATACGATCAAAATCAAAGCAAAAAAATAAACTCTGGACCAAAGATAATTTGAAAAAAACTGAAAGGGGGTGGGTACGTTCCACCCCCTTTGCAATAGAAAATCAGTCTGTCTTCAGTACACAGCTGAAAAATAAATATCATTTGCGGCGGCAGGACATTTACACATATCTGCAAATGCATGGAATTTTGAAAACGGCATATTGCTTAAGTGCCGTCATATAATTTTTCACATCTTCGGGATTTGGATTTAATGTCCTGCTGCCGGCAGTGTGATTTTTTTATTACCAGTGGTTGAATGAGCAGACTTCTTCCAGAGGTTTGCGTACTTTCTGGAAAGAAGTTGTTTCTGCACTGTAGCCGAGTGCGAGAACGAGCCGTGCCTCCTGACCGTGGGGAATGCCGAAGTATTTCTCCATTTTTTCCTGATCATTCATGCCGATAATACAGCTTGAAATGCCGAGAGAAAATGCTTCATGGCACATATTCATACAAGCAGCACCAAGGTCGCCCTGTGCGAAACGCTGTGAATTTTTGTAATGTTCAATGACGCTTGACATGACTTTTGCAGGCTGTTCGACGAAGATGATGAATGCGGAAACATTATGTCTCCACGGGGCTCCTGTTACACCGTTGCCGACGACGACTGCATCGCAGAGTTTTTCTTTGGCTTCGGGGGAATCGACTACGATAAATTTCCACGGCTGGGAATTACAGCCGGAGGGTGATAGCCGTCCGGCTTCAACAATTTTCAGCAAGTCTTCACGGGGGATGACTTTATCGGGCTGATAAGAACGGCAGCTTTTTCGCTGCTGCATCATTTCAAGAAAATCCATAAAATACCTCCTATTTGGTTAAAATATGCAGAAATTTTTTGAGTGTCGGGGAATTGTTTTCTGCATGCCATACTGCGGTAATGGGCAAATGTGCATTGCAGTCTTCAAATGAACGGTAAATCAAATCCGCCTGTCGCGGGAATGATTGAGGTACAATAGTCACACAGTTGAGAACCGGGAGCAGATGGAGCAAAACTGTGATATTTTCAATTTCCATAATTACATTGGGCTTGAATCCCGCATTGCGGCAGAGCATATCAAGCATGGTTCTCAGCGGCGTGGCATCCTGAGATTCCTGAAAAATAATTCTTTCGTTGCGGAAGTCAGACAGAAAAAGATGTTCTTTCTCTGCCAGCGGATGTTTTTTGGGAATGGCGGCGAGCAGATAATCATTTTCCAGAACTACCATACGCATATCTTCGGCTTCTTCGGGTTTCATGCGGACTATGCCGAGGTCGGTTTCACGGTCACGGACTTTTTCGTAAATTATTTTGCTGTTTGCAGTTTTGATGTTCAAATGAAGCTGTTTGTAAAAGATTTGCATTTCACGCAGTGCTTTGATAAAGCCCGTGGCATTGACGGCAGCCGGAATAACATCAATAAGCAGTGTTCCGGCTTCGCCTCTTGCAACTGACAACGCCAGACGTTTTGCATTGTCAAGCTGAGTCAGAACTCTCTGGGCTTCGGAAAAAAAAGATATCCCCGCCGCAGTCAGAGAGACATTCCAGCGGTTTGAACGGTCAAAAAGCTGACAGCCGAGTTCGCTTTCAAGCACATTTATCTGACGGCTCAAAGCGGATTGGGCTATGCCCAATTCTTCGGCGGCGGCTCCGAAGTGGAGCATTTCAGCCAAAGTAATAAAATATTGTAAACGTTTCTGATCCATAGTTAATCTCAAAAATCGATTGATTTTTTTCTTTTAATATATTGTATTTCTGAAAATAGCAAGTATATTATTGACATATCATCTAAAAAATCCCGTTTTTTAACAAAAGGAATCATAATTATGAACGAATATGCAGCAAAAGTTCTTGAAATGCGTAAAGCTCAGGCCCCCTGGGAATCTGAATTTATTCAGTCTGTAACCGAAGTTTTTGATTCTATCGGCGGTCTGCTTGACGCTGACGCACGTTATGAGAAAAACAAAATCCTCGAACGTATCACCGTTCCTGAACGTATTGTCACTTTCCAGGTCCCCTGGATCGATGATAACGGTGAAATTCAGGTCAACACCGGTTATCGTGTTCAGTTCAACAGTGCTATCGGCCCCTACAAAGGCGGTCTCCGTTTCCACCCCACTGTCAATCTGTCAGTTTTGAAATTTCTGGGCTTTGAACAGATGTTCAAAAACGCTCTGACCACTCTCCCCATGGGCGGCGGTAAAGGCGGCAGTGACTTTAATCCCAAAGGCAAATCCGATCGTGAAATCATGACTTTCTGTCAGAACTTCATGCGTGAACTTTTCCGTCACATCGGTCCTGATACTGACGTCCCCGCCGGTGACGTCGGCGTTGGTGCCCGTGAAATCGGTTATCTTTTCGGGCAGTACAAACGTCTTGCCAATACTTTCAACGGTGTTCTTACCGGCAAAGGTCTCGGCTGGGGCGGTTCTCTCGTCCGTGCTGAAGCCACAGGTTTCGGTGCAATCTATTTTGTTCAGCATATGCTCAACCTCAAGAATGAAAAAATCGAAGGCAAAAAACTTGCTATCTCCGGTTTCGGCAACGTTGCATGGGGTGCCGCACTCAAAGCTGTTCAGCTCGGAGCCAAAGTTATCACCATTTCCGGACCTGACGGTTATATCCTTGATGAAGCAGGTCTCAATGAAGAAAAAGTTGCATATATGCTTGAACTCCGTTCCAGCGGCCGTGACATTGTTGCTCCCTATGCAGAAAAATTCGCCGGCAGCAAATTTGTTGCCGGACGCAAACCCTGGGAAGTTCCTGTTGATATTGCCATGCCCTGTGCTATTCAGAATGAACTCAACGGCGAAGATGCCGCAACTCTGGTCAAAAACGGTGTCAAATTTGTTGCTGAAGTTTCCAATATGGGATGCCGTCCCGAAGCAATCGAATGCTTCGCTCAAAACGGTATCACTTTTGCTCCCGGCAAAGCTGTCAATGCCGGCGGCGTAGCAACTTCCGGTCTCGAAATGAGCCAGAATGCCGGTCACTGCTACTGGACCGCTGAAGAAGTTGATGCCCGTCTTCGCGGTATCATGAGCGGAATCCATACCGCTTGTGTCAATAACGGTAAACAGTCCGACGGCAGCGTCAATTATGTTGCCGGTGCTAATATTGCCGGTTTCCGTACCGTTGCTGAAGCAATGATTGCTCAAGGTATTTAATCAATCTCTCCCGGATCGATTTGATATTTTCCGTCCCGTTGCAAAACGGGGCGGATTTTTTTTTGTTTTTTTGGGGGAAGATTGGGAAGTTTGGGAAGTTTGGGAAGGTTGGGAAGGTTGGGAAGTTTGGGCAGGTCGGGCAGGTCGGGCAGGTCGGGCAGGTCGGGCAGGTCGGGCAGGTCGGGCAGGTCGGGCAGGTCGGGCAGGTCGGGCAGGTCGGGCAGGTCGGGCAGGTCGGGCAGGTTTGGCAGGTTTGGCAGGTTTGGCAGGTCGGTTCAAATGAGATTTTTTAAGAACGCTATGTTCCCAATACGGGAAGATATCTGTATCTTGTGTTTTTTTCAGGGGCTTACGCCGCCCCGGCGTTCCACCCGCCTTTCTATTACGCTGACGCGTGACTCCGATTGCCTTGTCACGGCGTAGCTTTAGCGAAGACGGAATCCCCGGCGCCGGGTACGACCCGGAGCGATGAGACGCTGGCGCGAGAGTGTCAGCGGCTGGGAGCGTCAGGCTGTTTTT
>JAFVUZ010000186.1 GCA_017502435.1 Lentisphaeria bacterium | reverse complement strand
GTCGCAACTCACTATACCCCCGAACCCCCTCAATTTTTTTTATTATCAGTCAATGTTTAGTACAGAGCCTTTCAAAAAAAGTTCTTTTCCCGTAAAACAGTTTTACAGCAAAATATCAGGAGATTATTTTGCAGGAGCAGCGGGAGCGGGCATTTTGACCGGTTCGTTAACGAAAATTTTAACTTTTGCGGCTTTTTCGAGAGAAGCGATCAATGCTTCGACTTTTGCACGGTATTCCTGATTTTTGAGATTTTCGATAATGCCGTCTTTAACTTTTTCAAAGGGCATGATTTCCCCTTTTTTGGCGGAATCGCGGCGGATAATGTGGAAACCGAAATCAGTTTTAACTACGCCGGAGAGCTGACCGTCTTTAAGGGCAAAAGCGGCATCTTCAAATTCTTTGACCATCTGACCTTTGCCGAAAGCACCGAGAGAACCGCCGTTCTGACCGGAGGGGCAGGCACTTTCTTTTTTGGCGATGGCTTCGAACTGTTTGGGATCTTTTTTAAGCTGGGCGAGGATTGCTTCAGCTTTGGCTTTGGCAGCAGCGATTTCTTCAGGTTTGGCATCTTTTTTGGCGGAGATCAGGATATGAGATGCACGGATGGAGCCTGCGGGATCGTCGGCAGTTTTGAACATATCTTTATTTTTGTCATAAAATGCTTTAGCCTGAACATCGGTGACTTTGATTTTTGAAGCGATTTCTTTTTCGAAATATTTTTCGATGGCGAAACTGTCCTGAGCCTGTTTGTTGGAAGCGATTTCAGCGATGTAACTTTCAATGGTTTTGTTCTGCTGGGCGAGCTGAGCTTTGATTACAGCGACTTCCTGCGGAGAGAATTTGGCAAACTGTTCATTGAGAGACTTGACCATGAGTTCTTTTGAGGGTTTGAAACCGGCTTTTGCTGCGGCATTGAGCAGCAGGGGCATATCAACATAAGTTTTGATCATGCGGGGAGTGAGAGACTGGAGCATTTCCGGAGTCATCATCGGGGGGAATTTGCCGCCGGGAACCTGAGTTGCAACGAAGTCAATAAATTCCTGTTTGGTAATTTTTTTACCGTTGACTTCTGCAACAACAGAGGGAAGGAATGCCCAGATTTTTGCATCTTTGACGTCGATAGACTGTACGGTTTCACCGGCTTTCATGTCGGTAGGCTGAAGTTTCACATCTTCTTTTGCGTCTGCAATTTCTTTAACAGCAACAGTTTCTGCTTGTTTTGATGTTTCTGCTTTTTTGTCACAGCCGCAGAAATATGCTGCAGAGGCCACAACAGCGGCAGTACAAAAGACGAATTTCAATTCATTTTTCATAAAATATTCCTTTCTGATGTTTTATCTTTGAAATTGTAGTGAGCAATATCGGAAAATCCGTTTTGTCTTTCGGTATAATAGAATATATTTTCATTTTTTTTCAAATAACTTTTTCAAAAAAAAGCAAAAATCAGTTATAATTTTGATAATTTTGTTATTTTTTCATAAAAAAACGATAAAAAATGTATTTTTTTTCAAAGAAGTATTTGAAGAATGACTTTTTATGGGTTATATTGTCTTGAGGAATTTTATAATCACATAATAAGTGAGGCGATTTTATGGATAATGAAAACAAGAAATTTGATGTGAATAATACTTCAACACAAAAAACTGTGCGTTTGAAGCCGTTGGTCAAACAGCCGCTGGTCGGTGAAAATACCACTGAATCACAGTCTGTCAAAAAAGTATCCACCAATACCGGAGCTTTTCCGAAGGTAGGGACTCAGACCGGCCGTATCAGTACCATTGCCACCAATACTGCCAGAGTAGTCAGACTCAATTCCACTCTCCGCAGCACAATAAACAACAGTGCCGCAGGTCCCAATACTACAATGATGGATTTCAGAACTTCCGAAATCCAGATGGCTTCTCCTGCTCAATCCGCCCCGGTTACCACCCGTCCCGGTGCAACACAGAGCGTATTGAATTCCCTTAATCTCAAACCCAAAGTCGCAGAAGCAGCTGTTGTGGATTCCGCACCTGCTGCCGCCCCCGCAGCACCGGCTCCTGGTGCAGAAAGTGCTGATGATACCAAAACTGCCGCTGTGCCCAAAGCACCCTCTCCCATAAAACCCGCTTTCAATATTTCCTCGGCAGCTCCGGCAACACCGGCAGTTCCTGCAGCTCCGGTACCTCCCGCACCTGCTGATGCAACTCCGGCAGAGGATAATACTCAAACCGCCGCTGTTGCCAAGCCCGCCGCGGTAAAACCCGCTTTTAATATCAACGCAAGTACTTCCGCCTCAAATGATTCTGATGATTCAACTGTAAAATTGAAACGCCCGGAACGTCCTGTTGCAACTCAGACCAATTCTGTTGTTCCGACTATTACTGCAAAACCTGCCGCTCCTGCCGCTCCTGCCGCTCCGTCACTGGTCAAACCCTCTGCCGCTCCGACAGTCAAACTCAGCATAAATCAGAATGCCGGCAGTGCCGCTTCCGCACCGACAGTTCCTGCCATGCCCGCAGTTGAACCTCCGAAAGCCAAACTCGGTCTCAAAAAAGCAGAAACTCCGGAACCCGCTCCCGAAGAAGTCAAAAAAGAAGAGCCCAAAGCCGAAGAAACTGCCAAAGCCGACGCCGAAAATAAAGAACCGCAAAAAGCTAAAAAAGCCAAAAAAGGTTCTGTTGCCGCCGCCGCTGTTGCCGGAGCAAAAGTTAAAAAGTCTGCTGTTCCTGTAAGTCAGGATATGCCGCAGGGATTCCATTTTGCAGTCGGATTCCTCACTGCAATCTTTATTCTTGCCGCCGCAACTTTCTGCGTGATTCAGTATGTCAATACTTATCAGCCGCGTCTGTTCGGCAAATATATTCAGATACCCTTTATGGAACAGGTCGGTAAATAATTACTGACCAGGGATTTACGAATGGCAAAAACTTTTATCCTTGATACCAATGTTCTGCTGCATTCAGCCGGCAGTATAGAGTCTTTTCAGGAAAATAACGTTGTCATACCGATGGCGGTTATTGAAGAACTGGATAAATTCAAAAAATATCAGGATGAATTGGGCAGAAATGCCCGTCAGGTCATCCGTCTGCTTGATCAACTGCGTGAGGCCGGAAAACTCGGCAAGGGAGTTCCCCTCAAAAAAGTTTCCAAAATCGCCTCCGGAAAACTCTTTGTCCTGACTGCGGCTTCATTTGATTCAGAACTCGGTTCCGCTATGCGTGAGGTTTTTAATTCTGACCTCGGCACAGACTCTCCCGACAACCGTATTCTGCGGGTCGCTTTTGCTTTGAGCAGAATGCAGAAGCAGGTGGTATTTATCAGCAAAGACATAAATCTGCGTCTCAAAGCCGATGCTCTCGGTATCAAAGTTATGGACTTTGAGCGGGAGAAAATTGATTATAATGCACTCTATAACGGCTTCCGCCCCATTGAAACAAATGCGGAATTTATTGAAGAATTTCAGGCAAACAAGGTCACTGACGGCAGGAGTTTCAATCTGCATCCCAACGAATTTGTCTTTTTTCAGGACTCTGAAAATCCCAAAAACAACGCTCTCGGCAGATTTCACAGCGACAATTTTATCCATTGGCTTGAACCCGGCAAACATGACAGAATGTGGAACATTTTTGCCCGCAACAAGGAGCAGAGAATGGCTTTTGATATTCTGCTCGATCCGACAGTAAAACTTGTAACACTGGTCGGCGGGGCCGGAACAGGCAAAACTCTGCTTGCCATTGCGGGGGCATTGGAGTGTGCATTGCATAATAATCTTTATGAAAAAATTCTTGTTTCACGTCCGATCATACCGCTTGGCAACGATCTCGGATTTCTTCCCGGCGACAAGGAGGCAAAATTGAGTCACTGGATGCAGCCGATTTTTGATAACATGAATTATCTGCTGCGTAACGGGATGGAAAAAAGTGCCCGCCGCTCCTCTGCTTCATCACTCTCTGTCGATCAGCTGGTAAATTCCCGCAAAGTCGAACTTGAGGCGATAACTTATATCCGCGGCCGCAGTATTCCCAAACAGTTTGTTATTATCGACGAGGCACAGAATCTGACTCCGCATGAGGTCAAAACTATTATCAGCCGTGCCGGAGAAGATACAAAAATGGTACTGACCGGCGATCCCCAGCAGATTGATAATCCGTATCTTGATGCTTCGAGCAACGGTCTGACTTACACTGCTGAACGGATGAAAAATACATTCCTCCATGCTCATATAGGTTTGCAGAAAAGTGAACGCAGTGAACTTTCAGCGTTGGCTGCTCAATTATTGTAAGGTTTTTTATTATGAAGTATTTATTGTTTTTTCTTCAAGTTCTGGCTGTTTTCTGTCTCTGTTCATGCAAAAGTCCGGAAAAAACGATTCGTGAACGCTCATTTGAACTGCATGATATGTTCGGCAACAAAGCGTCTGTAACTTTCAAAGAGGACGGAACTTTTTATGGTTTTTCCGGAGTCAACCGCTTTTTCGGCAATTATAAACTTGCAGGAGACAGGATAAGTTTTGATAAAATGGGTTCGACCCGCATGGCGGGGCCTCCTGCGGCGATGAAATTTGAAGACAAATTCATGCAGGCGTTCAACAAAGCCGACCGCTGTACTTTCATCGGCAATGCTTTCACTTTGTACAAAGGCGAAATACCGCTTGTCACTCTCAAATCTGTTGAATAAAAATGACAAAAAAATTTCTTTTTTTGAGCGTGAATTCCTCCTATTCACATTCTTCACTCGCCCTGCCGATGCTTCATAATGCCGCCGGAAATATTCACGGCTGGGAGTGGCAGTGCATCGAATGTACCGCAAAGGAAGATTATGCGGAAATTGCGGCCAAGGCGGCCGAAATGCAGCCGGATTTACTCGGTTGTACGCTGTATATTTTCAATATCGGTGCGGTCTTGGATATTTTGAGCCGTTTTCATGCGTTGTGTCCGCAGTGTGTCATTGTGACAGGAGGTCCTGAATGTTCGGGGGATGCGGCATATCAACTGCTTGAAAATCATACGTTTATAAATAATGTTTTCCGTGGTGAAGCAGAGGATTTGTTTGCTGAATATCTGAAAAAATTTCCTGATTGCGAACGCGGAGTCATTCCTTCTGACGGCAATGCGATATACACAGACTGGATGACTGAACTGCCGGTGAATGATTGTTTTTTCCGTACCGGCAAGGCTTTTGTGCAAATGGAAACTTCCCGCGGCTGTCCGATGGGGTGCAAATATTGCACAAGTTCAAATATCCCGTTAAGGATGAAGGAGTTGAGTAAGGTTGAAAAAGAACTTGAAATTCTGCATTCCAAAGGAGTCAAAGAAATCCGTCTGCTTGACCGTACTTTCAATTTTCCGTCATGGAGAGGTGCGGCACTCCTCAAACTTTTCCGTGAAAAATTTGCCGATATTGAATTTCATCTGGAAATACATCCGCAGTTCCTCGATGATGAAATGAAATCTGAACTTGAAATTGCTCCGCATCTGCATATAGAGGCGGGCATTCAGAGTTTTGATGAAAACGTTCAGCGTGCAATCGGCAGAAATTCAAGAAAAGAAGAGGTTGTTTCCGGAATAAAATTTCTTGCTTCATGCAGAAATTTTGAAACGCACGTTGACCTTATCTGCGGTCTTCCGGAACAGACTTTGGACTCGGTTTTGAATGATGCCGCCGAACTTATCAGATTGAAAGTTGATGAAATTCAGCTTGAAACTTTGAAAATTCTGCATGGGACCCCGCTTGAAAAAGAGAGTGCGGAACATGGAATTATTTATTCCCCCATGCCGCCGTATGATGTGATGCAGACGGAGAGATTTTCTGCGTCAGAGATACTTTATGCCCGCAAACTTTCCCGTGTGCTTGATTTGTTCCATAATCATACGGCTTTACGGGAGGTGTTCCGTAAACTGGAATTGTTTTCCGGTGCGGATGTTCGTCGTTTTCTGGATTTTATGCTGGAACAGCAAACAGATCTCAAACAGCTTTCCGATCTTAAAAAGCGGGTGATTTATCTGGTTGAATTTCTGAAAAAATATCCGTCGGATGCCGCCGCTTTTGAAATTTCCAAAGTATGGCTCGCCCAGGGGTATCCGCTGACTGAACTGCCATTCGGAGAAATCCGCCGTTTTGAGGGAGTGCTTCCAACAAATTTGCCTGCAGAAACAGAGGCATTATTTGCTCACAGAGAGACCAGATTTCAGCAGTTGAGATACAAAAATTTTGTCATGAATTTTGCAGTCAACCGTCATTTCAAACTTAACGGTGCGGCATTTATCTGGGAATGAAAATAAATTCACTGTCTGAATACTGAGGTGGATGTCCATCCCCATTTTGTGACGCTGGTACGTAAGTGTCAGCAGCCGGGTGGTGTCTGGCATTATTTCGGCGGATTCAGCCACAGTTGCGGTATTGCCGTTCGTTGCTTACGCAGCTCACTATACTCCATCCCCTCAATTTTTTTCAAACGCTCTGTTCCCTTTGAGGGGAGATAACTTATTTTGTGCTTTTTTGTAGGGGCTTACGCCGCCCCTGCACCCGGCGCCGGGTACGACCCGGTGCGATATTACGCTGGTGCGTGAATGTCGGCGGCTGTGTAGTGTTTAGCTATTTTTTCGGCGGATTAGCCACATCAGGGGTATGCCGTTCGTTGCTGTCGCATTGACAATACTCCGTTGTAAAAATACACAACGAGCTTTTGCCAAGGCGATAGCAGACCAAAAGGCGGGTGGAACGCCCCCCCGAACCCCCTCAATTTTTTTTAATTATCAGTCAATGTTTAGTACAGAGCCAAAAAATTTAAGGAATTTCAGAAATTTGATACTTTCCGGAAATTCCTTAAACTTTCTTTTCAATCATAAATTCTGTTCATCTTCGCCGAAATCGCAATCAATATCCTCCGCCGGCGATTCGACCTTATCTTTCCAGCGTTCAGGATAACGGTTTTTGAGCCAGAAAAGCAAAGCCCTAACATCCGGCGGCACAGTTTTGCGTATGACTTTACGTTTGGCAAGGCTGGTGATTTCACCTGAATCCTTGTCAATAATATCCTCAGAGTAAATCTCCTCCTGAGTAAAACCGAGAGCTCTTTTCAACAAAGCATCTTCAGTATCTTTCTGCTGTTTTGTTTTTCGCATAAAAAAATCCTTTCCTGTAATGTTTACAAGAAAGGAAAAATTGTCAACTAATATAAAACGCTTATTTCAAACGGGCTGCGACATCAAGGAAGTTGGGATCGACCTGATGAAGACGTTCAAATGCCTTGCGTGCCCCATCTGCATCGCCGCTGCGTTCAAGGGCAATACCAAGATAATAAAAACATTTTTTGAAATTAGGTTCACGCAAACCGATCATTTCGGAAGCTTTGCCGAGATATTCAGCGGCTTGAGCATTATTTTCCATATTGAGAGCAATACGTCCCATATAATATATGCACTGCGGCTCCCAGCGGGGATGTTCAGAAGCAGTTTTGAACTCATTGAAAGCCTCCTCTGACATTCCGCAATCATAATATTCCAGACCGAGTTCATAATGGAATTGGGCACTGTTGATATTGGCTTGCGAACGTTTTATAGCGTGTTCAAGTTTGAACTGCATTCTGGCTATTTCAAGGTCCGCGAGCTGCTGCTGCGGATTTTCATAAGCACCCGGATTATTTTCAACAGCCTGAATGGCGAGGTCATATTTTTTGACATAAAGTTTTTCGATCTCTTTATCAAGATTGGCGTCAAAAGCGTTCAATGCTTTGGCTACAAATTCAAGATATTTGATAGCAGTGTCATAATCTCCGGCAATTTTGTATGCTTCAGCAAGTTTGCGGCGGACATCGAGAGATTCTTTCTGTTCAAGGACTTTGCTCAATTCGGAAATAACCAGTTTTGCCTGATCGACGTCACGGATAGTACCGTCAAGCAGCTGCTGAACGACGGCTTCCTGTGAATCGCGGCTTTGAATTTTGCTTTTTTTAGCATTCAGTTTTGCCTCTTCTTCAGCCAAGCGGGCCTCTTCGCGTGCATCGATGGCATTCATTGCTTTTTTGACGAGGTGGCGGTAAGTATTTTTGTCAGCGGCATTATCATAAAGTTCCTGAAATACCCGCAATGCGGATTCAGGGTCCTCGGCTTTCAAAAAAGTCTCACCGAGCTGCTCTTTAAGTTTGTTATTGTCGGGCTCAAAAACAAGAGCAGTTTTGATCGCATCGACGGCAATGAAATACGCTTCAGCCTTTTCTGCAAAAGATGCCAGCATTTTCAGCAGCGGCAGATTATAAACATTCTGCGAAAGAGCATCTTCACAAACAGCAATCGCTTTCAAATAATTTTTTCCTGCCAAGGCGGTTTTGCATGAAACAATAAAATTAGTTGCTCCCCCCTCAGGTTTTGCGTTTGAACTTTTGGCTTTCTGAATCTCAAGTTCACGCAAATATTCTTTGGCGGGAATAAGTTCCGGTTCACGTTTAATTATGTCACGGAACATATCTATAGCATCCTGCAGAGACATACTCTGAGCAGATTTAAAAATGCGTTCCACGCTTTTTTTAGTTGTCGGGGACATATTGTCCCAGGTTTTCGGTTGAATCATAAATACGCTCCAAAAATATCAAACAAAAAGGTGATTATTCCCCCCGCCTTCCGACATCGCGTGCTTTGCTGAAAAGGTTGGAGAAAAATCCTCCGATTTTACCCAAAACATCTTTTTTATTATATTTCAAACTTATATCCACGTATGATTTGTTGCGACGCAAATCAAGTCTGGATTTCAGAATTTTTCTCATATCGGGATGTCTGGTGTAATCCTCCAGCACACTTGACAGCATGAACTGATTGAACCATGTCATCGGAAATCTGCCTAAACGGCAACTGTCAACAAACCATGTATCATCATTTTCATACTGTTTGAAAACAAATTCAGCACGTGTATTCAAACCATGAAATTTACTACGATGAATAAGTGAAAATTCTTTGGGATTGCCGGGAGCAAATTTTACCAGCAAACGCGGAATAACTTCATCATCAAACTTCTCTCTCTCCAGAATTGACGGCTTGGCAAGAGAAGTCAGATACATGGAAAGATCATCCGGCAGCACATAGAGCGAAACACTGAATGATTCAATATCCTCAGGTATATGTCTTATCGAAGAAATAATACGTCTGGTTCCCTGAATCGTTTTATTGTAATCCTCCAGTTCCTCATCCGGCAGAAAAGGATAAAACATCAGAAAAACACAGTACCCGATAAACATAATAAAAATTATTAAAAACACAAGGAGAAAATTTATTTTTAAATGTTTTTTAGGCTTTCTGGCATCAAGATCGACTGCCAAATGATGAAATACGGGCAATTTGGCACCGCACTGTTCACAGAACTCTTTTTCTTCATCATTGTCATAGTTGCAGAATTTACAAGTCTTTGCCATTCAAGCACCTGGGGGTTATTTTAACAATGTTTTCAAATAATATATACCATTACAGCAGAGATTTCAAGTAATTTTTCAACAAAAAATCATAAATCAATTTGTTTTATACTCAGATATTTTTTACTTTTTCCGGAAAATATGAAGCGAACTTCACTGCCCGCTTTTTTCTTTCTCAAGAGCATGAGCAATCGCCTTGATTCTCTGCATATCACCGGGATAAAGCGGTGAAACCAGATTATGTTCCGGAAAAACTCCGTCTGTAAAAGTCGGAATATCACTGACCTCCTGATAAATATCACTGCAGTCCTGAAATACCCGCAACCCAAAAAACGCCGTACAGACTTTTATCCATACGGCGGAATTTTGCAATCAGAATAAATCTTTAATCATTCTGTAATTTTTCGTCCTCCCCTTCTCCGGGCATGATATAATCCCCCTGTATTGGACTTTTGCCCTGCATTCTGCGGTAAAGGTCAGCCAGCAGACGGTTTGTGCGTTTGACCTCTGCCAGCAGAGCCACATCCTGTGCGTCCTGTTTCCGGACCTGGGAAGCGACATTGAACAAATTGGCATTATTCTCTTTTTTGAACTGTTCAAAAGTCTTGCATATATAGACTATTTTCACCGCCAGCAACAAAAAAATGAGGATGCATGAAACACAGATGACAAACAAAAGGAAAATGTGAAAATCTGACATAATAACCTCCTTTTTTCCGGTTTGACGGTTGCGGCGTAATGCCATTATACAGCAAGTTATCACATATTTTCAAAAAAACAAGTCAAAAACAGAAAAAATGAGTATTTTTCTTGTGGGGGACGCAAGCAGTATTTGATAATATCATAATTATGATGCAGTCCGTCGAAAAACAGCCCGTCTCCACCCCAGATGACATTCACGCACCAGTGTCACAAAACCGGGCTTGACATCCTCCGCCGTGATAACAAGGAAGCAGCGTAAGCCCCTTTGCTATAAAAAATCAATCTACGTTCAATACGCAGCCAATTTTTTTAAATACTTGAGAGTTACCGTTTCCGCAGTTTGAAAGGCTTGATGTCTGAAGCACGTTCAATTTCGAAAGCATTGCCGTTGACATCAATGACAAATGAATCCATGGATTTACCATTTTCATCAACAACTTTGGCAGTAATTTTGTCATCTTTGATACTGACAGCAAGATAACTGAAATCCGGTTTGGCATTATTGCCTTTTGGACCGTCAAGAGTTATCCAGTTGAATTTTGCAGTATTATAAGCAGGAGGTCTTTTCCATTCATTCCGGGCATACAGAACATCAGAACCTTTGAACATTCTCCAGTAATAATGGCAGTGTGCCGCAATCCAGAGATGAATCGATTCATTCATAACAGGTTCCGCTATCTTGCGGATTTCATCAACAACCTGTGATTTTTCGAGCTGCGGAGCAATATGCGACATTACAATACGGAATTTTGCATTTTTGTAATCATCTGATTTTACCAATTTTTCCAGCCATTTACGCTGTTTTCTGACCATGGTCGCAGGGTCGAGAATAGGACCGATGTAAGCGTTGTATTTGCCGCCTTTGACAAAGTCGCCGCAGGCAAGAACAATAAACAATGTATCTTTAACTTTGAAGGAATAATACGGCTTTGCATCCGGCATAACAAAAAAATCATGCCATCTTGCAGCATCAATTCCGTCAAGTTCATGATTGCCGCGGACATAAATCCAAGGTTTCGCATCCGGAGCAGAAGTAAACTGTTCAAAAAAATCACCGAAAAGATCTTTTTCTATACTGTGAAAATAACTGGTCAAATCGCCGATATGAGCAATAAAATCAGCTTTTTTGAACTCCGGAATCGCACGCATTTTTTTCATGTAAGAATTACGGTGAGCCACTGTCTGACAGTTTGTTGAAAGCGATAATTGCGTATCCGCAAGTGCAAAAAAATTCAATTCGGTACTGCCAAGTGTACGGAATTTTTTGATTTTTGTAAAAACTTCCTTATGCTCTCTGCTTGCCCAGAGTGAACGTTTCTCGCCACTTGCAGGAGGTTCAAGCATAACAATACGGTATTCATATTGAGTATCAGGCGTTAATTTTTCCAGGCGTATAATATGATTTTTTCTGTCATTGCGAAGTACCAGTTCTCCGGCGAGGTCCCATTGACGGAGCCACTTTTTACTGCCGGATTCACGATAATCGATTCCTGCGGCAACCGGAGTTTTGGTAATAAATGAAAAAGTCATACTGTTTTCTGTCGGGCGGAGCATGAGTTCGCTGTATGCAAGTTCCGCTTTTACCGGCTGAAAATCCTTCAACTCTGCAACAGCAAAATCCCATTTGATCTTACGTTCTGCCCCATAACAGAAGTCAAGCAGCCAGTTGGTACGGCATGAACGTATGACCAGAGAGTTTTCGCCTTTTTTGAAAGTCACAGGAATAATATGGTCATTTACAGAAACAGGATCATAATCATTGCCGAGCCCTTTGCGGCGGAAATCATAAATCATTTTGCCGTTGAGTTCAACTGCAAAGGCAAGACCGCCGATTCCGAGATAAGTTTTACGGGATTTTTCACAGTTGAAAACAGTTTTTAAAACGGCGTGATTTTTGCCTTCTGCAAGTTTTTCAAAATCAAAACAGTTATTTTTTGATTTGATTTTTTTGGCAGAAATATTTTTCCCGTCAGGCAGAACAAGTTTATCATTTTTCAATATGACAGTTACCGGTTTTTTATCCTCTTTCAAGTCATAAGCAAAAAAATCCCATTCTGCAGGCAAAGCAATAGCAAATGAAAACATCAATGAAATAATTACAACAAAAAAAATTTTATTCATATTTACTTTTCATCCTTGATTTCTTTTTCATCATAAAAAAGAATAATTTCACCTTCACGACAAAGACGGAATTTTTCGCGGGCGACCTTTTCGACCATAAAGGGATCAGTATGCAATCCATGAACTTTACGGGTAAGTTCGGCACGTTCAAACTCTTTTATTTTCAACTGTTCATGAAGTTTGTAATTGCTTGCTTTCAACTTTTCCTTTTTAAGATAAACAGGATAGAGCACGACGACTGCCCCCAAGCCGATAGCAGCGAGCACCACAACCAGCAAAGTCGTATTGACTTTATTATTTTTTCTGAAATCTGCCATAAATTGCCCCCTTATTCAGCATTGGGATTGAGAGTCATGAGAAATTCAATATTTGTCTTGACTTTTTTCAATCTACCGAGCAGCAGATCCATTGCTTCAGTCGGAGGCACTCCGGCAACAGCCTTCCGCAACACCCAAACACGCTGAAGTTCGTCGGGATGAAGCAGAAGGTCTTCTTTGCGGGTTCCGGATTTTTCAATATTGATAGCAGGATAAATACGGCGGTCGGAAATGGAACGGTCAAGATGCAGTTCCATATTTCCTGTTCCCTTGAACTCTTCAAAAATAACTTCATCCATTTTGCTGCCGGTCTCAATGAGAGCAGTTGCAATAATGGTCAGACTGCCGTGATTTTCGATATTGCGGGCGGCACCGAAAAAGTGTTTGGGTTTATGCAGAGCAGTAGCATCGACACCGCCGGAAAGGATTTTGCCGGAGTGCGGCTGAAGAGTATTGTATGCACGTGCGAGACGGGTGATGGAGTCAAGCAGAATAACCACATCTTTTTTGTATTCGACAAGTCGTTTCGCTTTTTCAATAACCATTTCAGCGACCTGCACGTGACGCTCCGGCGGTTCATCAAAAGTTGAACTTATAACTTCAGCCGGAATTGAACGCTGCATATCAGTAACTTCTTCGGGGCGTTCATCAATGAGCAGAATAATAAGTTTGACTTCCGGATTGTTTTTGAGAATACTGTTGGCAACTTTCTGCATGAGGACAGTTTTACCGGTACGGGGCGGAGCAACTATCAGACCGCGTTGACCTTTGCCGACAGGAGCGACAAGGTCCACCACGCGGCTGGAAAGTTCGTCAGGTGAGGTTTCCAGAACCAGACGTTCAGTCGGAAAATAAGGAGTAAGTTCATTGAAAGGAACTATTTCTTTTTTACGTTCAGGGGCTTCATTATTGATGCTTTCAACTTTGAGGATGGCAAAAAAGCGTTCCTTTTCGCGTGGGGGACGGATCTGTCCGGTCACAAAGTCGCCGGTTTTGAGAGCGAAGCGGCGGACCTGGGCGGGACTGACATAAATATCTTCACTGCATGGCAGATAATTGTACTGTTCTGAACGCAAAAATCCGAATCCGTCAGGCATGACTTCCAGAGTTCCCATACCGTAAAGGCGGCCGTTCATCTCGCAATTTGCACGCAGAATTTCATAAATGACATGACTTTTGTCCAATGCTCCGATACCTTCAATATTGAACTGTTCTGCCATTTCATAGAGTTCCTGCATGGTCTTTTTCTGCAGTTCATTGATATTGACGGAGGGAAGAGATTCTCGAACAGAGATTTCGGCAGGATAATTGCGTGAATCACGTTCAATATCCTCGTCAGAGGGCAGACCTTCAGGACGGCGATACTGATTTTCCGGCATATCCTGCTCGTAATAATCCTGACGGCGTGGCATTTCATAACCGTAATAATCCTCTTCATAATAACGATGATTTCTGCCGAGTTCATGATAAATCGACGGCACATCATCACGCATACCGTAATTTCCGCCGTAATTCAAAGCATTACCGTTTACATAATTGTTATTGCGGTTGTTACGGTTGTTGCGGTTATTGTTATTACGGTTGTTATTGTTATTATTATTGTTGCGGTTGTTGTTATTATTGTTTTTGTAGCGGTCGTTGCGGAAATTATTTTTGCGTTCCTGATTCTGCTGATTATTTTCCTCAGCACCAGCAGCCGGAACGGCGGCGGTGTTTTCAGGAGCAGTTGCAGGAGCAGAATTTTCAGCAGCGGGAGCATCAGCAGAAGCTGCAGCTGTTGGAACTTCAGTTTTTTCTTCGGAGGGAGTTTCCGCAGTTTTCTTGGTTTTTCTCACATATTTTTTTACTTTTTCGATCAGAGAAACAGGCTCCTGAGCCTCAACTTTCGGTTCATCGGGAGCAGGTGCAGGAGCTGCCGGCATATTTTCAGCATTAAGCGGCAGTTCTGCATTTTCTGCGGGCAGAGGATTTTTGCGGGGACGGCCGCGGCGTTTGGGTGCGGGGGCAGCAGTTTCAGTTACGGGGGGGGTAATGTTTTCTTCTTCGTTCATAAAATTCACCTTGCAATAATATTCCAAATTGTTATAAATTGTTGATAAAGAAATTCATGAGTCGAACCATTAACGATGACAAAATCAGCGAGTTTCACTTTTTCCTCCAGACTCATCTGATTGGCGTCACGTCTCTGCATCTCCTCAAAATCAAATCCCCTTTGGGCAAGAAAGCGTTTGCGGGCCTCATCAGGGGCAAATACGGTCAGGACTTTATCCAGCATTTTTTCATAATGTTCCTCAAAAAGAAGCGGGATTTCAACGGCACAGACTTTTTCACTTTTTCTGCCGTTTTCAATTATGGCACAAATGCGGTCATGGAGCAGTTTTTTGAAAATACCGTTCAAAAAATCCATATCTTTCTGAGAGGAAAAAACTCTGGAGGCAATAAATTTACGGTCAATACTGCCGTCACAGCCGATGACTTCACTGCCGAAATAATTTTTCAGCTGAGTGACAAAATTCTCCTCTTTTTCAGCATATATTTCGTGACAGATACGGTCGGCACTGAAAACGTCAGCTCCTGCTTTCTGAAAAAGTTCCAGAACTGTACTTTTGCCGCAGCCGAATCCGCCGGTAATACCAATAATCATGAATAATAACCACTTATATTTTTTTCAAATCAAACAACACCGAATTACAACTGTATCCGTAAAAAAATAATACGGAGATGTATTTTGCGGGGATCAAGTGTTGAAAAAATGACAGATTTTCCTGAAATTAACACAATTTTGCGTATTTTTATGTGTTATATGCTTAATATAGCTTGCAATCGGCAAAAATGCAAATATATTTTATAATAAAAACAAAAAAAATGGAGTTTTTATGTCCGGCAAACCTTTCATTATAAAAAAAGAGTCAATCGGTGAAGGCAAATATATCCGCATTGAAAAAATATTCTTTCAGGACGAACGGGAACGTTCAAGAGTCTGGGAGGGCTGTGCCCGCCAGAATTCAAACGGTGCAGTAATTATTGTTCCGAAAATCATTCCCGATGATGAATATATCCTCGTCCGGCAGTTCCGTCCGCCAACCGGTAAATACATTATCGAATTTCCAGCCGGTCTGATCGACGCCGGCGAAACTCCGGAATTGAGTGCTCCCCGCGAACTTTATGAAGAAACCGGTTTCGAAGGCAGAATCACCCGCATTTTCGCCCCCGGATTCAGTTCCCCGGGGCTATCCGGCGAAACTGCAACTTTTGTTTTCATGGAAATCGACGGTTCAAAATATCGCAACATCACTCCCGAAACTCATCAGGAGGACAGCGAAAATATTGAAGTTTTCCGTGTAAAATCCTCAGAAATGATGAACTTTCTGCAAAAGGCGATCGCAAACGGCGACGGAGTCGATTGCAAACTCTGGCCGTTTGTCATGAATCTGTGAGGTAAAATATGTTGACCGGCAAAAAAGTGCTTGTGACCGGCGGAGCAGGTTTTATCGGCTCCAATCTGGTTGAACTCCTGCTTGACCAGCATAATAAAGTCACCGTTCTGGATAATTTTGCAACCGGAAAAAGAGAAAATCTCCGGCCGTTTGCGGCCAATCCGGATTTCAAACTTATTGAAGGCGACATCCGGGATTATGACAGTTGTCTTGCCGCCGCACAGGGGCAGGATTTTATTCTGCATGAAGCGGCTCTCGGTTCAGTTCCCCGCTCAATCAAAGATCCGGCAACTTCGACCGATGTCAATATCGGAGGATTTGTCAAAATGCTTTTTGCCGCCGTGGAATGCAAAGTCAAACGTTTTGTGTACGCCGCCAGCAGTTCAACTTACGGAGACAGTGCGGCACTTCCAAAAGTCGAAGAAAATATCGGCAAACCGCTGTCGCCTTATGCAATTACAAAATATGTAAATGAACTTTACGCGGAAAATTTTCATAAATTATACGGCATTGACTGCATAGGTCTCAGATATTTCAATGTTTTCGGCAGACGGCAGAGTCCTGACGGAGCGTATGCGGCGGTCATTCCGCAATTTGCCGCCGCACTGATCAGCAGAAAATCTCCGGTTATCAACGGGGACGGCACATATTCACGGGATTTCACCTACATTGACAATGTTCTTTCAGCCAATCTGCTGGCACTTGAAACAGAAAATCCTGCGGCATTGAATCAGGTTTATAATGTTGCCTGCGGCAGTGCCGCCGATCTGAATGAACTTTTTGCGGAACTGCGTACCAATCTCGGCAAATTTGACCCTGAAATCCTGAAAATCGAAGCAGTTCACGGTCCCGACCGTCCCGGAGACATCCCGCATTCACTGGCAGACATCAGCAAAATAGAAAAACTTCTCGATTACAAAGTTAAAGTCCCCTTTGCTGAAGGCATCCGTCTTGCCGCCGAATTTTACTGGCACCGGAACAATTGAATATGGCTGTATGCTGACCGCAGACTGATTTTTTATTGCAAGTCATTTAATTTTTACAAGATATTTGTTATATTACTATGAAATATCTATTCTCAGAATATTCCACATTTGATAATGATGACGAATTGTTTAAGTTTAACGATATTAAACTTTAATATAAAAAACAATCTCTCATTGCTTTTGACAGAACTTTTCAGTATTCCGTTTGAAAAAACGGAATACTTACTTGAAAAGGTTTGAAAAAGGTGATGGGGGACGGGGAAGAGGAAAAAACTTTCCTCAAAAGTTTTTCATCTTCCCCGAAATAACAATTAAACACCTATAACACACAAAAGGAGGAAAAAATGAGTGAAGAAAAGTCGGTAAATTGGTTGAAAAAATTCAATGGAAACACAAACGCTCTGGGAGTAAAGATTGCAGTTATTATTGTGGCTTTGCTGTTGTTTCAGATACCGTTGGAGATGATAAAAGACCTTACCAATGAACGGCAGGAAAAGTTATCTGCAGTGCGGACGGAGATTTTAAGCAAATGGGGTTCCACTCAGACATTGCAGCTTGAACTTGCTGCCGTCAAAACGGATTTTACAGTTGAACTCAACCCGGAAATCCGTTATCGCGGGATTTATCAGGCGGTAGTTTACACTGCTGATGTCAAATTGAAAGCCGAATTTGACAATGTCAGAGAAAAGCAGTTCGCTAAACTTATTCTTTCAGATGCTGACTGCGTCCGTAATGCACAGGCAAATGTCAACGGCAAAAGCGTCAAAGTCGAAAAACTCGGCAATACTTTGAAATTTCCGCTTGAAAAAGGCAAATCCGTTTGCGAAATAACTGTAAATCTGCGTGGCGGCAGCGATTTCAAAATCGTTCCCACTTCGGCTGAAAGTCATGTTCTTATTTCCGGCAAATGGGGCAGTCCGAGCTTCATCGGTCAGCATCTCCCCGACAGCCGCACCATCAGCAAAGACAACTTCTCCGCTGAATGGAACTTCGGTAAATTCAACTCAAAACCGAACGAAATCGGCGTAAATCTCAACTTGCCCGCAAACACTTATCAGCAGGTCGAACGCTGTTTCAATTATGCAACTTTGTTTCTGATCATCTTTTTTGCAACCTTGCTCGTCGCTGAAGCCGTTACCAAAGTCAACATCCACATTCTGCAATACCTCATCGCCGCCGGTGCACCCGTTCTCTTCTATCTGATGACTCTCGCTTTCGGTGAGCGTATCGGCTTCACCGCAGGATACATCGTCAGTGCTGCCGTCATCATCCTCATGGTTACAATGTACGCCAAAGCCTTCATCGGCAAAATCCGCCCCGCTCTCGCAATGGGTATTATTTTCGCCGTCAGCTATGCCGTCAATTTCATTCTCCTCCGCATGGAAGACCTCGCATTGCTCTCCGGTACAATCATTCTCGCCCTCGTCCTTGCCATCCTCATGGCTCTCACCGGCAAAATGAACCGCCAGCAGTAAGAGGGTAAAGTTGGACATATTTCCGGGGAGGAAGAAAAAACCTTTTAAGGAAAGGTTCTTTTCTTCCTCCCCGTACCCCTCCATCTTTTTCCAAACCTTTTAATATAATTTTACCTCGCAAAAATCAACAGGGAAATAACGATGAAAAACAGAAAAATTAATAAAATATTCAAAAGTTTTTGTAAAAAGGAGTGGGGGCTTGGGGGCGAGGAAAAGAAACTTGTTTCAACAAGGTTTTTTCCTTGCCACCTAAATTCACTTCTATTTATTAATCTTCGAGCGCTTCGGCGATGGAGTCATCGATTTCGAAGTTAGCGGTAACTGACTGAACGTCGTCGAGGTCTTCGAGTCTT
>JAFVUZ010000185.1 GCA_017502435.1 Lentisphaeria bacterium | reverse complement strand
CGGATGGCGGATGGCGGATGGCGGATGGGAAAAACGGGGTTGCGGTGTGTTTTTTTTTATTTTTGCTTGAATGATTCTGTTTTTATGATATATTATAGCGTATGTTATTATAAATAAAGGAGTTTTTTGTTATGGATATTTCTTTTTTCAATACTATGGACCGCAAACAGGAAGTTTTCCGCCCCGTTCATGAGGGAGAAGCAAGAATGTACACCTGCGGTCCGACGGTTTACAATTTTGCCCACATCGGCAATTTCCGGGCCTATATGTTTGAAGACTTGCTCCGCCGTGCTTTGGAATACGCAGGCTACAAAGTCACTCAGGTCATGAATTTGACTGACGTCGATGACAAGACCATCCGTGATTCCCGCAAGCAGAATATGAAACTCAATGATTTCACTGCTATTTACAAAAAAGCATTTTTTGAGGATTTGAAAACTCTCGGTATTGAACCTGCTGAAGTTTATCCCGCCGCTACTGACCATATCCCTGAAATGATTGCTCTTGTTTCAACTCTGATGGAAAAAGGTTATGCTTATCAGGCAGAGGACAAGTCAATTTACTTCTCTATTGATAAATTCCCCGAATACGGCAAACTTGCCAAAATCGACCGCGAAAATCAGCGTGCAGGTGTTCGCATTTCAACCGATGAATATGCAAAAGATTCTGTCGCCGACTTCGCCCTCTGGAAGGCATGGGACGAAAACGACGGCGATGTTTTCTGGGAAAGTCCCTGGGGCAAAGGCCGTCCCGGATGGCACATTGAATGCAGTGCTATGGCTATGAAATATCTCGGTAAAACCTTCGATATTCATACCGGCGGTATAGACAATATGTTCCCCCATCACGAAGACGAAATCGCCCAGAGTGAATGTGCCAACGGCTGCAAATATGTCAATTACTGGCTGCATTGTGCTCACTTGATGGTCAACGGAGAAAAAATGAGCAAGTCCCTCGGTAATTTCTTCACTCTCCGCGATTTGATGGACAAAGGTTTCAAAGGCCGCGAAATCCGTTATGTCCTGCTCGGTGCTCATTACCGCAAAAAACTCAACTTCACCTTCGATGCTCTTAAACAAGCGGCAAGTTCTCTTGCTTATTTTGATGAACTTTTCATCCGTTTGAAAGAAACAAAAGGTGCAGATTGTGCCGATATTGATGATTTTATCGCTCAATATGATGCTGAATTTAATACTGCTATTTGCGATGACCTTAATGTTTCCGGCTGCAATGCCGTAATTTTCAAACTCGGTGCAGAGTGCAATAAACGTATGGATGCAGGTCAGATTTCCGCTGCTGACGGTGCGAAAATACTCGACCTGTTCCGTAAGTTCGACCGCATTTTCGGTTTCCTCAATGTCGATGAAGCCAAAAAGGCCGACATCCCGCAGGAAATTATGGATATGGCTCAACGCCGTGTCGATGCCAAGAAAAATAAGGATTGGACGACCGCAGATGCTCTCCGTAAGGAAATTCAGGATGCAGGTTACATCATTGAAGATGCTCCCGGCGGTGCTTTCCGTATCAAAAAAGCATAAGATTATTGATTTTCAAGTATTATAAAAAAAAGGCTGTTGCAAAACTTAAAAAAGTTTGCGATGCCCTTAATTTTTATTGTTCGCTATGTTCCCAATACGGGGAGATATCTGTATCTTGTGTTTTTTTGCAGGGGCTTACGCCGCCCGGCGTTCCACCCGCCTCTCTTTTACGCTG
>JAFVUZ010000184.1 GCA_017502435.1 Lentisphaeria bacterium | reverse complement strand
GCCGGGGTTCCGTCTTCGCTAAAGCTACGCCGTGACAAGGCAATCGGCGTCACGCGTCAGCGTAATAGAAAGGCGGGTGGAACGCCGGGGCGGCGTAAGCCCCCTTGTAATAAAAAATCAGTCTGCGTTTAGTACACAGCCAAAAATAAACAACAGAACATGCAAATGCGACAGCATATAAAAGGACGGGTGGAACGTCCGCAAAATACGAAAGAAGATATAAAGTGCAGTCATCAGCCATCCGGCTTGACATTTGGCACATTTTGTGATATATTAAATCAGGAGGTGACAATATGGCTGAATCAAAATATTACTTTCTGACAGACAGAAAACGCTATGTTGATTTTCCTTTCAAACTGAAAGAAGTCGGCTGGCTGCCGGGGCATTATTACGCACATAAAAATGCGGTTCTGCAAGATATTTATGTCTGTATGTCATGCAACAGCCGTGATGAAAGTCTAACGGAAAAAGACGGCATACTGCTGCATACAAAATACAGCCATGACAAAATTCATTTCTCACTTATAGAACCGGGTACGCACTACAATACCATCAAACCTGCAATGCACGATGAACTTTATTTCCGTTTTGATATTTCATCAGCTCAGGCAGTTCGCAATCTTGTCGGAGAATACAGAAATTTCTATTTCCCGAAATGGCCGTCGAAACTTATGGCAGAACTTCATGAACTTCTGCATCAGCTTGATACTCCGGGTGTTGCAGATAAAGTTGACCAGCTTGCAGTACAGTTGATAACTGAAATAATCCTCCGTCATATCAAAGAATCAGCCGCAGACAAAAACACTGTTGAAATGCGTATTTACTCTGTTGCAAATGACCTTGTAAACGGCAAAGAACTTGCCCGTGCCGTGCATGACAACGGATTTTCTACACGATCTTTTTACCGTGAATGGAAACGGCATTTTGATCTCTCCCCAAAAACTTACGTTCAAAATAAAAAACTTGAAAAAGCAAAACACTTTCTCACCGAAAGCAATCTGAATAATGAGGAAATCGCCAGTCTATGCGGCTTTGAAAATGTGAAATATTTTTACTCATGGTTCCGCAAAAATTTCAACATATCCCCACGCGAATACAGACGCAAATACCTCCGTGAATATCTGCCCGGAGATGAATTGTAGTTTGGCACAAAATCTGACTCCATTGGCAGAGAAAAGTATTTACAGAAAAAACATTTTGCAGTATATTATAGCAGTTTTAAAAAAAGGATTGCTATGGATATTGCAAAAAAAGGTTCAATAATTGCAGATTTCTCACAATCATCAGGAACCGTGAACAAAATGCTTCACTGTTCAAATTATATGCCGTGCATTTCACAGCAGAACATTCTGAATTTCAATGATGATTATACAAAAATGCACTTTACCGCTGCCCGCACACACGATCAGGCATTAAACAATGCAGGACAGCGGCTGGTTGATACGCATTTTATTTTTCCGCGTTTCGATGCTGATGCAGATGATGAAAAAAATTACTATTTCCCTGCGACAGATTATCTGCTGCAGAATACTCTCGACTGCGGAACTCAAATCTATTACCGCTTGGGAACGAGCATTGAACATACGCTTGATGACCACCATTTCAATACCAACAAACCGTCGGATTTTGTGCAATATGCTAAAATTCTTGCAGGCATAATCCGTCATTACAATTACGGCTGGGCAGACGGTTACAAACTCAATATTCCCGTCTGGGAAATCTGGAACGAACCTGATATCGGCAAAAAATGCTGGAACGGCACACAGGAGGAATTTATCGACTTTTTCTGCACCGTTCTCGAATATCTCAAAAAGGAATTTCCCACTGAAAAAATCGGCGGACCCGCTCTCTGCTGGGCAAATAAAGAGTATCTGACCGCCCTTCTTACTGAATGTAAAAAACGCAATATTACACCTGATTTTATCTCATGGCACGCCTACTGGCATGAAGCTGCTCCATTGATAAAAGTTGTTTTTGAAATGCGTGAACTCCTTGACAATATGGGATTTACCGAAACAAAACTCCACTTGAACGAATGGCATTATCTCAAAACATGGGACGGTGTTCTCCGCAATGTCACGCCCGAAAATTATCAGAATGCCATGTTCGGTGAAAGCGGTATGCACGGCTGTGATTCTGCGGCATATAATGCGGCACTTTTCATCGGTTTTCATGATTCACCGCTGGAGTGTTCCTGTTATTACGGAGCGGGTAATCCGAAAAATTTCGGAGCATTCGGACTGCATGACCAATTTGGCAATCCCGATAGCAACTATTATTCAATGACGATGATAGGCGAAATTGTACATAATTACTCTGAACGCTTCAAAGTTTCAGGGGTAAATGACCACCTTTGGGCAATGCCTGTACTCAATGCAGACAGAACATGCGGTGCAATGCTTATATCTGACTGCTGCGGTAATTATGATGAAATTGAAATAGAACTTGCCAATCTGCCGCAAGCAAAAGATTTCAGATGTATCCTGCTTGACATGGAACATCACGATTTTGAAATTCCGGTTGAAATCATCGGAAACAAACTCAAAATCCGCAAAAAAATGCAATGTTCAACAGTTTTTTTACTGACTTTCAATATATAACCCACCCCTTAACAGAAAGGACAAAACAAAATGAAAAAAACATTCACTCTCATCGAACTCTTGGTCGTGATTGCCATCATCGCAATCCTCGCAGGTATGCTGCTCCCCGCTCTCGGCAAAGCCCGTGAACGAGCAAGAAAAACAACCTGTATGAGCAATCTCAAAACTATCGGTACTACAATGATTTTGTATGTTACTGATCACAATGACAACATGATCAAAGCCAGCAAAACTTACGGTTGTTATTCAAACTACTTGAAAGTTGCAAATGACAGACCGTACAGTATGACTCCTCTTCTTATGGGAAAGTATATTACATGGAAAAGCATAGTTTGTCCTTTTGATAAAACTTACACTTTGTCATGGATGAAGGAAAATTATAAACAGGATGCAACACAAATATATATGAGTTATGATTTCCGTGGTGCCGGTACCGGAGAAAACAATTACGGAGGTCCGTTGAAACTCGGAAAACACGATGACAATCCTGCATTGCTTGCTGACCGTTTCCCGTGGACTGTCGGAACAGGTCAACATCCTGATATGTCTTTTAACATCATGCGTGCTGACGGTTCTGTTATCAATTATCTCGACAAGCAGAAAAAAGTTGATGCAAACGATCGTCAGGGTACATGGAATTACTTTGACGATGAAATCCGTTAATTAGGGATAAAGTAATATGAAATTCAGCAATTTTACCGGTATTGTTGCAGTTATATTTGCTTCCGGCACTCTCTTTGCCGACAATCGCCCTGCCGAACTCTGGCGTGATTATATGCACGGCATTGTCCCTGACAAAGCAATTAAAATTCCTGCGGATGAAATTGTCAAACGCAATCCCCAAAGTGCCAAGTTCCTCTCCCGGCAGGAACTGCTCAAAGGTGAACTCTCTTTCAGAATCACCAACAAAAGCAATCTCACTGTGACTCTTCCCGTTAAAATTGCTGATATGAAAGGCAATAAAATCCGCCTTTTCTATTGGTGCAAAGGCGTGCGGGCAGGTTATAATAACGGCTGGCACGCACCGTGGCTGGTACTTATAGCCCGCAATGCCGCCAAGAAAAATCTTTTCACTTTTCCCGCATGGTTCCATACCATCGGGACTTATCCGTGGCACTGTTATTATGTAGATATTTTCATTCCTGCGGCAACGGCGGAATTTGCGGTTAATTTCTATACGCCCAAC
Source organism: Lentisphaeria bacterium (assembly GCA_017502435.1). Lineage (GTDB taxonomy): Bacteria > Verrucomicrobiota > Lentisphaeria > Victivallales > Victivallaceae > RGIG5270. The sequence continues at coordinate 1,861 of JAFVUZ010000184.1, read as the reverse complement.
GGCGTCGCATATTTCTCAGGTTTCGCATGGGAAAAAGTCACCAAAGAAAATACCTACTCCAATAACTACAAACAGTGCCCGACAACCGGAAGTCTCGCTCCGAATGTTTATTATGACCAGATGCCGGAACACATGACCAGAGGGTACGGAACCAAATATCCTTTCCGCTGGTTTCTCGGTAAAAAAATCGGACTTATCGGTCAGCCCGATGATATTACAACTTTGAAAGGCTTTACCAATTATTTCAAGACCAAAGGTATCAAACAGCCTGAACACATGAACCACGGCTTGCTGCACCTTGCTGATGCCTACCGTCTCGGAAAAAGATTGAATCTTCTGCCTCCGGTTGAAGACGGATGGCTGGAGAATTTCGGTAAACTTCTGGTCGAAGCTCAAGACCCCGTTACCGGTTACTGGCACGACGGCAGAAGGCTTTCGCTGGGGGCAACTTTCCACCTTCTCAATATGCACTTCCGCTATCATGAGCTCAAACGCAGTGACCGCCCTGACATCATCAAACCCGGTATGGATATCGGTACAAAAACTGTTCCCCATGCCGACGAAATGATAAAACAAACATTGAAACAGCAGTCAACTTGGCGTGACCCGCATGGAAATTTACGCAGAGCAGCATGGAACACCGCCGCTTACAATTATATCACTGAACCCGATAAATACAAGGATAAATTCACGCAAAGCAGTACTTGGGATGCAATCTATCTTCTGCGTCTCGCCGGTCGCCATGCCAAAAAAGATGAGACACGACAGGAAATTTACAACGCTATCAAGGATGCGTACTTCTATTTCCTTCATAAAGCAATTCTCCCGGACGGCAACATCCGTCAAACCGATGTTTCAAACAATCCGTCGATTGCTTATGTATCCATGCTCTTTCAGGATTTCCACTGTCTGGAACGCCGTATCATGAAAGATTTGCCGAAAAGCAGCGGCAAAGTCACAATCAACGGCAATAAGATTGAAATTTCAGCTCAAATCCCCGAAACAATGGAGGCGGCACGCATTTATATTGCTCCTGCAAATATTCCCGTTGATAAACTTGATGAACGTTATCTTGCAGGTATTATTCACCGCAAGGGCAAAGAATATTTTGAACTTGACCCGTGGGCAGTGTATCAACGCTGCGACAAAGGCGTCCGCCAACGTTACGGCAGACCGATTTATAACGGCAAAGGTCCCAAAGACAGTTATCTGCGGTTCAAACTTTCCAAAATCAAGTTCCCGCTGCCTTTCACAACAAATAATGCTCCGCTTATTTTGCAGAAAGACTTGAAAAATCAGAAAGTCTATATCAGCAGCTCCAACTACTACGGCGAAGAAAGCCCGCTTCAGGAAATAAAATTCTGAATGGACAGATTTTTTGGGGAGGGAAGGAAAAAACCTTTCTGAAGAAAGTTTCTTTTCCTTCCCTCCCCAACCCCCTCCCATCCTTTTTACAAAAACTTTTGTGTAACTTTCGTCTTTTGCGTTGCAAAATACGAAAGGGACCGCAGTGCAGTCAGATGTTTGTCGGTCAGGTCTGACAAGTCAGACAAGTCAGACTATCAATATGTCATACCCTGCCGTTCACCTTACGGCTTTGCCGTGTCATCCTGCCATTTTACCAAAAAAAAGGGGATGTTGCAAAACTGTTTTGTGGGGAAAAAACCTTTTTGAAAAAAGGTTCTTTTCCCCACACCCCATTTTCCAAAAACTTTTACCGTAATTGCTTTTATTATCACAATAAAAGCAATTACAATTTGTTTATTACAAATAATTTAAAATATATTTTACTGTAAAAATTTGGCTCTGTACTAAACATTGACTGATAATAAAAAAAATTGAGGGGGTTCGGGGGTATAGT
>JAFVUZ010000183.1 GCA_017502435.1 Lentisphaeria bacterium | reverse complement strand
CTGATGTGGCTTATCCGGCGGAAGATTTGATTGCTCATTCCCTAAAAAAAGGGGAGGAGCAATCGAACATTCCGCCGAAAAAATAGCTAAACACCACACAGCCGCTGACATTCACGCGCCAGCGTAATATCGCTCCGGGTCGTACCCGGCGCCGGGTGCAGGGGCGGCGTAAGCCCCTGAAAAAAACACAAGATACAGATATCTCCCCGTATTGGGAACATAGCGTAACAATAAAAAATTAATGGCATCGCAAACTTTTTTAAGTTTTGCAACAACCCTTTTTTTTTATCTGAATATCAACTTGAATTTGTGCCGTTTTGTCACACAGATAGGACAAAATGTCGCAAAAATTGATAACCTTTTGCAATTTTTTGAAAGTTCCGCATAATCATTTGACCTCAAAACACAAAAATAATAAATTATGGCACAGTAAATGCTGTATGAAAATAAAAACAAAGGAGGTCTTTATGAATATCGAAAAATTTACCAACAAAAGCAAAGAAGCTCTCATGTTCGCTCAGCAGTATGCCCAGGAACTCGGCAATGCAGAAATCAACTCTTTGCATTTGCTCCATGCACTGCTCAACCAGAATGAAGGTCTTATCCCCTCACTTATCGAAAAAATGGGACTCTCAAAATCCATTTTTAAAAATGCCGTCGATGATGCCGTAAATAAACTCCCGAAAGTTCAGGGAGCCGCAGATTTATATCAGTCACGCGATTTTTCACAGGTTCTTCAGAGTGCCATGAAAAAAGCATCCGAAATGCATGACGATTATGTCAGCGTCGAACATTTATTCCTCGCCATCCTCGAAAACGGCGGCAAAGCAGCCGAAATTCTGAAGCAAAGCGGTATTTCCGCAGACAAAGTTCTGAATGCCCTGCAATCTGTCAGAGGAAATCAACGGGTCGATAATCCCGATCCCGAAAATACTTTTGAAGCATTGAATAAATATGCAAAAGATTTGACTCTGCTCGCACGGCAGGACAAACTCGACCCCGTTATCGGTCGGGACGAAGAAATCCGCCGCGTCATTCAAATCCTCTCACGCCGCACAAAAAATAATCCCGTTCTCATCGGTGAACCGGGCGTCGGAAAAACCGCAATCGTCGAAGGTCTTGCCCGCCGTGTCGTCCGCGGCGACGTACCGGAATCACTCAAAGACCGCCGCATTCTGGCTCTCGATATGGGAGCTTTGATTGCCGGAGCGAAGTACAGAGGAGAATTTGAAGAACGTTTGAAAGCCGTTTTAAAAGAAGTAACTGCCGCCGAAGGTCAGGTCATTCTGTTTATTGATGAACTTCATACCGTCGTCGGTGCCGGTGCTTCCGAAGGTTCTATGGATGCCGGAAATCTGCTCAAACCCATGCTCGCAAGAGGCGAACTTCACTGCATCGGAGCAACAACTCTTGACGAATACCGCAAATATATCGAAAAAGATGCCGCTCTGGAACGCCGTTTCCAATCCGTTCTCGTCAATCCTCCCTCCGTTGAAGATACTATTTCCATTTTGCGTGGGTTGAAAGAACGTTACGAAATCCATCACGGCGTTAAAATCCGTGACGGTGCTTTGATTGCTTCAGCTGTGCTTTCTGACAAATATATTTCAGACCGCTTCCTGCCCGATAAAGCGATTGATTTATTGGATGAAGCCGCCGCCGTACTGCGTACTGAAATCGAAAGTTCTCCCGTCGAACTTGACGAAAATGAACGCCGCGTAATGCAGCTCCAAATCGAAATCGCCGGCCTTAAAAAAGAAAAAGATTCCGCCAGTATCAAACGCCGTGAAGCCCTCGAAGCAGAGGTAGCTTCACTTCAGGAAGAGGGTAAAATCCTCCGCAGCCGCTACGATAATGAGAAAAAAGCCATCACCGATCTGCGTACTCTGCGTGAAACTCTCGATACTGCCAGAAATCAGCTTGAACGTGCTGAACGCAGTTACGATCTGGAACGCTCCGCTGAACTCAAACACGGCATCATCCCCAATCTCGAAAAACAAATCGCCGATGCAGAACTCAAAATCAAAGAAAATCAGGAAAACCGCCTGCTCAAAGAGGAGGTCGATGAAGAAGATATTGCCGCTATCGTCAGCCGCTGGACTCATATTCCGGTCAGCAAACTCATTCAGAGCGAAAAAGAGAAACTGCTCGCACTTGCCGATCATCTGCACTGCAGGGTCATCGGTCAGGATGAAGCCGTTCAGGCTGTCGCAGATGCAGTTCTCCGTGCCAGAGCCGGTTTGAAAGACCCGAAACGCCCCATTGCTTCTTTTATCTTCCTCGGTCCGACCGGCGTCGGCAAAACTGAACTTGCCAAAGCCCTCGCCGAAAACCTTTTCGACGATGAACGTGCAATGGTGCGTATTGATATGTCTGAATATATGGAAAAATTCAGCGTTTCACGTCTGGTAGGTGCTCCTCCCGGATATGTCGGGTATGAAGAAGGCGGTCAGTTGACCGAAGCCGTCCGCCGTCACCCCTATTCAGTAGTGCTTTTTGATGAAATCGAAAAAGCCCACAGTGATGTTTTCAACATCCTCCTGCAGGTTCTTGAAGACGGCATTGTCACTGATTCGCAGGGCCGTACCGTCAGTTTCAAAAATACCATTATAATCATGACCAGCAACCTCGGCAGCAATCTGATTCTGGAAAATAAAGGCAACGCTGAAGTCCTCAAAGAAGATTTGCAGATCGAACTGCGTCATCATTTCAGACCGGAATTTCTGAACCGCGTGGATGAAACTCTCATCTTTCACGCATTAAGCAAAAAAGATATTCTGAATATCGTTGACATCCAGCTCAAACATTTCGGCAATCTGCTGGCAAATAACGACATTGCACTGAAAGTCACCGACAGTGCCAAAGAACTTCTTGCTGAAATCGGTTATGACCCATCTTTCGGTGCAAGACCTTTGAAACGCACGGTAATAAAAATGCTTGAAACTCCCGTCTCAAGATTCATTATCAGCGGTCAGCTCCATGCCGGTCAGACACTCGTAATTGATGAAAAAGAAAAGGAAATCATTTTTAAATTTGAATAAAAAAAACAGATAAAAATTGAAAAAAACAAAAACTGGTGTATATTACTCCCATGACCGGAAAAAAGAACAACAGGAGTCAGTAATGGTTAAAAAAATTCTGGATGCTCTCGGCAAAAAAAATACAGCCGAAGCAAAAGCACCTGCCAAAAAACGTGTAAAATTTGAGGTTGCAGCAGGCGTTGGTAAAACTGTAAGTCTTGCCGGTTCATTCAATGAATGGGACCCGACGGTAAAATATATGCAGGATAAAGACGGCGACGGCGTTTATATCTGTTATATGATGCTTGCCCCCGGCGTTTATGAATACAAATTCATAATCGACGGCGAATGGCATCTGGACGACAAAAATGCAAATTTCGCCCCCAATGACTTCGGCACTCTGAACAGTGTTGTTGTTGTAAAATAACTGAAACAAAAAAAGACGGCTGCTTTCGGATTTATTTCAAAAGCAGCCGTTTTTTTATTTTCCTGAAAAATATTCTTTGTGGTCAAAAGACTCAACCATGCGGCAATACTCTTCTTTAGTATAACGTTTATTTTTGCTGATTATCTCTTTTGCTTTAGCAGCATCGTCGTACAAAAGATCAACAAGATTCATTGCCATAATTTTTGCCGGTTCAACATAGGCTTTGTATCCGTCCGCACAATGTGCAGTCAAAGTATGAAGTTCACCGCCCCAGCCGCAACAATAGGGATGTATGCCGGGCATTATCATTGCGACATCGCCGAAATCAGTCGAAGATGTACGGCGTCCGAGATCATGAAATTCTGCTCCGGGGATTTCTGACATAAGGTTTTTGTAATGGATTTCTGCAAAATTCCTGTCATTTTCAAGCGGCATACAACCGTGATGAGAATCAATTTCAACATCAACGCCGAATGCAATGGCGGCACCTTTCATACAACGGTCAAAAAGTTCTGATGCCTTCTTCATTGTTGCAGGTGTCTGGGCACGCACCATATATTCAAGTTCGACTTCGGACGGAACATTGTTGACAACAGTTCCGCCGTTTTTGATAAAGCCGTGAAAACGTACAGTATCGGTATCTTTGAAAGTTTCCCGTTGAGAATCTATTGCAGACAATGCAAGACGGGCGGCAGAAAGTGCATTTGTTCCTTCCCACGGAACTCCTGCATGACATCCTTTGCCGATAAAACGGACATTTTTCATCACAATTCCATTGGCAGAAATCGCGATGCCGTATTTCAATGCACCATGAGTCATCATTGCCATATCAATATCATCAAAAACACCGTCAAAAATCATTTGAGCTTTGCCGCTGACAAAACGCATTCCACTGTCAAGAGAGGCCATTCTCCCCTCCTCTGCCGGCACAGCAATAAATGCGGCAGAACCGGACAAAGCCTGTTTGACTTCAGGCAAATTCATAGCAAAAGCAGTTCCAATCATGGCACATATCTGACCGTTATGACCGCAAGCGTGAACTGCTCCGGTTTCTTTATTGCATTCAGGATGATCGGGGGTATAAAGAGCATCAAGTTCACCAAGAACGGCAACTTTCGGCCCGGGTTTATTTGATGTCCAGTCAGCACGGACTCCGGTAACGGCAAGATCTTTTTGAAACGGGAGCCCGATTTTTGAAAATTTTTCCTGCACAAGTTTTGAGGTATTGAACTCCTGATAACCGAGTTCGGGATTTTCCCATATTTCTCTTCCAAGTTCAATCAATTCAGTTTTATGGCGGTCAATTTCGTCACAAACAGCCTTTTTTAATATATTTTTTTCAATTTTCATAATAGACACCTCACTGTTTTTCAGATAATATAATTTATTCTTAGTAAATTGCAAATATTATTTTTTGCAATTATTTAACAATCATGGATTTTGTAATTGTTCTTTTTTTAAAAGTCTCTTAAAATCAGCATTTTTCGCAATTTTTTCGCATTTTCTCTTGACTTTTAAACTATTTATAGTATATTATCAAATCGTTCAAAAACTGAAAAATATTAACCATATTAACTGAAAGGGAGAATATTTAAAGGAAACTTTTGAATGAAAATTATTGATTTTTTGTGATTTTTGATAGCGGCCGGGGGCGGTGTGAATAAAACTGCCGGGCGTGAAAAAAGTGCCGGAATGTAAAAAATGTCACAGACAGTAAAATCTGCCGGTTCATCACACAATAATTTAATCCCCCCGCAAAGTCATACGGCATATTTTTATGAGAAAATTTCACCTGCTGCAGTTTTCTCATAAGGATATGTCAAAAATCCCAAAAAAGCCAATTTTTTTCATTTACCAGAAAAAAACTCATTCAAACTTGACTGTTGGCGGTTCGTTTTATTTCATTTGCCGACTGTACTGAGGAAAAGGTACAGTTGCTTCTGTTTTTAATTCATTCTGCGGCATTCCGGTTTTTATTCAGGATTTTTTTATTCGCCGTCAGGCGTCTGTTTCTTTTTCTGTTTCCCCCGCAAAAACGAAAGGTCTTATCATGACAACAGAAAAGAAATTTGTCTATTTCTTCGGTGCAGGTGCTTCCGAAGGTACTGCTCAAATGCGTGATCTCCTCGGCGGTAAAGGTGCAAACCTCGCCGACATGGCTTCTCTCGGACTCCCCGTCCCCCCCGGTTTCACCATCACCACCGAAGCCTGTGCCGAATACGGCGTCATCGGCAAAGAAAAACTCTTTGAAAAAATCGCCCCCCAGATCAATGCCGCTCTCAAACGTCTCGAAGAAGCTACCGGCAAAACTTTCGGTAAAGGTCCCCAGCCCCTGCTCGTTTCCGTCCGTTCCGGTGCCGCCGCTTCCATGCCCGGTATGATGGATACCATCCTCAATCTCGGTCTCAATGAAGAAACCTGTCAGGCAATGATCGATCTCACCGGCAATGAACGTTTCGTTCTCGACTCTTACCGCCGCTTCATCCAGATGTTCTCCGACGTTGTTCTCCATGTCAATTTTGACGAATTTGAACACGCTCTCGAAGGTGCCAAAAAAGCAAAAAATGTCAAACTTGATACCGAACTCGACGCCAATGACCTCCGTGCTCTGATCGTCGAATACAAAAAAATCGTCAAAAATGCCATCGGCGAAGACTTCCCCTCCGATCCTATGGTTCAGCTTTACCGCGGTGCTCAGGCTGTTTTCGATTCATGGGACAACCCCCGTGCCATCCGTTACCGTCAGCTCAATGACATCCGCGGTCTGCTCGGTACTGCTGTCAACATTCAGGCTATGGTTTTCGGTAACTCCGGCGACAATTCTGCCACCGGTGTTGCTTTCACCCGTGACCCCTCCACCGGCGACAATGAATTCTTCTACGGCGAATTTCTGATCAATGCTCAGGGCGAAGACGTCGTTGCAGGTATCCGTACTCCCCAGCAGATCACCATCAAAGGTTCACGCAAATGGGCCGCTTCTCAGGGCGTTTCCGAAGAAGACCGTGCCGCAAAATATCCCTCTCTCGAAGAAGCCATGCCCGAATGCTTCAAACAGCTTGACGCCATCCGTGTCAAACTCGAAAATCACTACAAAGATAAGCAGGATCTTGAGTTCACTATCGAAAACGGCCGTCTCTATATGCTTCAGACCCGTAACGGTAAACGTACCGCCGCCGCCGCCGTCAAAATCGCTATCGACCTCGTAAATGAAGGTCTTATCGACGAAAAGACTGCCGTTCTGCGTGTTGAACCCCAGCAGCTCGATCAGTTGCTCCATCCTGTTTTCATTAAATCTGCTGAAGCAAAAGCCGAAAAAATCTGCGTCGGTCTGCCCGCAAGTCCCGGTGCTGCCACCGGTCAGGTCGTTTTCTCCGCTGAAGACGCTGAAACTTGGGCTGATGCAGGTCACAAAGTCATCCTCTGCCGTATCGAAACCAGCCCCGAAGACATCGGCGGTATGCACGTTGCTCAAGGTATTCTCACCACCCGCGGCGGTATGACTTCTCACGCTGCTGTTGTTGCCCGCGGTATGGGCCGCTGCTGTGTCGCCGGCTGCGGTGATATTGAAATCGACTATGAAGCAAAAACTTTCATCATCGACGGCAAAGTTGTTAAAGAAGGTGATTACATTTCTCTCAACGGTTCAACCGGTGCTGTCTATCTCGGCAAAGTTGAAACCGTTGCACCCGAACTTTCCGGTCCTTTCGGCGATATCATGAAACTTGCCGACAAATACCGCAAACTCGGCGTCCGTACCAATGCCGATACCCCCCACGATACTGAAGTCGCTGTCAAGTTCGGTGCCGAAGGCATCGGTCTCTGCCGTACTGAACATATGTTCTTTGAAGGCGACCGCGTCAAAGCTTTCCGCCGCATGATCCTCGTTTGCGAACGTGTCAAACGTATCAAAGAAGCTATGGAAGTCCGCAGTGTCAATGAACTCCTCGGCAAAATCACCCCCGCTGATGAAGGTTATGATGATGTCATGCAGTTCAAAGCCGCTCTCGACAGTTTGCTCCCCCTTCAGCGTGGCGACTTTGAAGCCATGTTCAAAGCTCTTGACGGCCGTCCCTGCATCATCCGCTTCCTCGATCCCCCGCTGCACGAATTCCTGCCCCATGACGAAAAAGGTCAGGCTGAAGTCGCTGCTGAACTCGGCACTACCGTTGAAAAGATTCGCAACGTCGTTGCTTCTCTCCACGAAATGAACCCCATGCTCGGTCATCGCGGATGCCGCCTCGGTATGTCTTATCCCGCAGTTACCGCTATGCAGGCCCGTGCAGTTGCTGAAGCCGCCGCACTGGTTAAAGGTTCAAAACCCGAAATCATGATCCCGCTTGTCGGCAATGTTAAAGAACTCGCCGCCCAGAAAGCTGTCGTCCTTCAGACTATCGCCGATGTCGAAAAAGAACAGAACGTCAAACTCGATATTAAAATCGGTACCATGATCGAAGTTCCCCGTGCCGCCGTTACCGCTGACAAAATCGCTGCCGAAGCTGAATTTTTCTCATTCGGTACCAACGACTTGACTCAGATGGGTTGCGGTTTCTCACGCGACGATGCCGGTAAATTCCTCGGCGATTACGTCAAATGGGGCATCTATGATTACGATCCCTTCCAGGTTCTCGATACCGAAGGTGTCGGCGAACTCGTCCGTATCGCCGTAGCCAAAGGCCGTGCCACCCGTAACGATATCGTTCTCGGTATCTGCGGCGAACACGGCGGTGAACCCAAAACTATCGCTTTCTGCCACGAAGTCGGCTTGAATTACGTCTCCTGCAGCCCCTTCCGCGTGCCAATCGCACGTCTCGCTGCAGCTCAGGCCGCTCTCCGTGCTGAAAAGTAAGTTGTAAATAGATTGGCGGTTTTTGCGGGGAGGAAGAAAAAACCTTTTCAGGAAAGGTTCTTTTCTTCCTCCCCGCACCCCTCCATCTTTTTCCAAACCTTTTCAAGTATAATTCAAAAGTCCTGTCATAACCGGCAGGACTTTTTTTTATTGGCTCTGTACTAAACATTGACTGATAATAAAAAAATTGAGGGGGTTCGGGGGTATAGTGAGTTGCGACAGCAACGAACGGCATACCCCTGATGTGGCTAATCCGGCGGAAGATTTGATTGCTCATTCCCTAAAAAAAGGGG
>JAFVUZ010000182.1 GCA_017502435.1 Lentisphaeria bacterium | reverse complement strand
GCGTGAGTGTCAGCGGCTGGGTGCGTCAGGCTGTTTTTCGGCGAAATTTTCGTTTCGTCCTCCCGCTTTTTTGCGGAATGACGAAACAAATCTTTCGCCAGACTTCGCCATAATTGGGGTATTGCCGTGTTTTGCTTACGCAAAACACTATACCCCAAACCCCTCAATTTTTTTCTCAAAAAATTAATTTCATTATCTCCCCTCAAAGGGAACAGAGCGTAATTATTTATTTGCAAGTTTATCAAATTCAGCGATTGTTCCGGGAGCCATATTTTCATTGAATACGACCGGAACGGCACGGACAGTTACGAAAAAGCGGTTGGTTTCGGTATTGGTGGTGGTAGTTCCGAAAAGATATTTAAGAACCGGGATTTCACAAAGGAACGGAATCCCGACGGTCTGCTCAACCGTACCGGTGCGATTCCATGAAGCAAGGAGCTGCTCTTTGTTGAAATCAATAACTGTCCGGGCGGAAATATTTTCAGTTTCAGTCAATTCTGCTCCGAAATTGTTGCGTTCAACAACATTGTTATTGATAAGTTCACATTGAAAATTGACACACCCGTTTTTGCCTGCGGTGATGACAGGATTCATAATCACAGCAGAGAGAGAAGAATCTCCGCCGACGCTGATTGAAGAAGCATGATATTCATCTTTGGAAATATTCTGATATTCGGGAGCAAAATTAACTTTGAATTCACGGTCACGGTTATTGGTTATTATGACGCTGGCACTGCTGCTGATGGTTGCTTTGCCGTTCTGCTGCAAAATGCGGAGGAAACTCAAATCAAATGCAGGTGCGGTATAAAATCCGCCGAATCCCCATGTCGCATTACCGGCAATATCCACGCTTTTGCCGAGCAATTCAACAAGTTTTTCCGCAGTGCGTACATTGAGTGCTTCATAGCCGGCACTGAAAAGATTAAGCCCCGGACCGTTTTTCCATGCCAGATAATCGATACCGATGTCTTTGAGATCGCTGTCGCGAACCTGATAAACTTTCATTTCCAGACGCACCTGCGGGACAGGTTTATCCAGCCATGCGAGTTTGTTTTTAATATCTTCCACCGTTGCGGGGGTATCTTTGAAATAGAACATATTGCGTTTGCTGTCAAAACGTACATCACTGTCGATTTCTCCGCTTGAAACTTCTCCTTTGACAATAATATCAAGCATACTCTGTGAGGAACGGAATTGCGGCTGATAAATGCCGTAAGCAATGCCGTCGCCGGTGATGTTGGAGGCTTTGGCAACTTTGGCAGGACGGTCGAGAGCGGCGACAAGTTTATCAACGTGTTCAATCATATCAATGCCGGTTGAAACGATCAGCATCTGCCGATTGCGTTCAGTGTCTTCAACGGTGGAAACATTTGACTCATCGCAGTAACGGACGACCGCACTGCGGATAAAAGGGGCAACATCTGCGGCTTTGGTATGTTTTAAGGTGTAAATTTTTGATGCCATATTTTTTTGGGCATCATCTTCAATAAAGGTGATTTTCTGCACTTTTTCTCCGGCTTTTGCCGCAAAAGGCAAACCGGCAATACTTGCTGCTGCCAGAATGGCAATACATCTATGAATATTCCAATTCATAATTTTTCCTTTCTTTCGGGGTTATTATTTCTTAATTAGCTTAAGCTAATTTTATATTCAAAAAACAGGAGGTTTACAAACGGCTGCAATTATGTTTATAAACCTCCGTTCAGGAGAGAATCAAACCAGTAAATCTGTTCCGATTTTGAGCAAAATTCCAACTTGATAAACAATCATAGTTGCAAAATATGCCAACAAAAATAACGCTCCGGCTTCGACAAATGCCATCTTCCACGAGTTCAACTCCCGCTTGATGATCGCCAGCGTTGCCAGACACGGAATCGAGAGCAAACAGAAAAGCATTATACAGAATGCCTGCAGCGGAGTATAATTTTTTACAAGCTGCTGACGCAAACCTTCTGATTCTTCATCAGCTTCGCCTTCCGCATAAAGAATGCCCATTTGAGACACAAAAACCTCTTTTGCCGCCAATGCTCCGATAGTCGCAGTAGTTATCTTCCAGTCAAAGCCGATGGGAGCAAAAAACGGTTCCAGAGATTTGCCGACTCTGCCGGAAATAGTATATTCCAGTTTTTCAGCAAGTTGAGCATTTTCAAGAGCAGATGTATCACCGCCATTTTTCTGTACTTCCGTGATTTTTTTATCGTAATCAACGGAAAAATCCTTCTTTTCCGGGTAGGTATTGCAAATGTAAAGCACGATACTGGTCAGCAGAATGATCGTACCTGCTTTCTGAAGATACATCCGCCCACGATCCCACATATGGAGCATCAAACTTTTGAAACTGGGCATACGATATGGCGGCAGTTCCATCAGATAGACTTCTCCATCACCTTTGAAAAGCGTGGACTTCATAATTCTTGCTGCGATCAATGCCACCAAAACGCCGATAAGGTAGATTATCCACATGGTAAATGCCTGATACTGTTTAGCGAAAAATGCAGGAATGATCAAAGCGTAAATCGGCAGTCTTGCTCCGCAGCTCATAAACGGCAGAACCATAATGGTGATTTTGCGGTCGCGCTCCGATTCAATAGTACGGGTCGCCATGATTGCCGGGACAGTACAGCCGAATCCGAGAACCAGCGGTACAAAAGATTTTCCCTGCAGTCCGAATTTACGCATAACTCCGTCCATAACAAAGGCGGCACGGGACATATAGCCGGATTCTTCCAGAATGGCTATTGCAAAGAAAAGGAACAGAATGTTGGGCAGAAACACAATCACTCCGCCAACACCGGCAATAATGCCGTCGATAACCAGACTGCGGATAAAAGGCAGTGTTTCCGGATTCCAGACATTACCGACAACTCCGCCGAACCAGCCGAAGAAATCTTCAATATATCCCATCAGAGGATCAGCACAGATAAAAGTAAACCAGAAGGTTGCGTACATAATTGCCAGAAACAGCGGAAAACCCAGAAACTTATTGGTGATAACCTTGTCGATCTTATCGGAGATTTCCCGGCGTTTTTCCTGACTGAAAGATATTGCATTATGGCAAGCTCCGGAAAGCATCGCATAACGACGGTCTGCCATAAAGGTATCCGCCTCGATAGCGTGTTTGTTTTTAAGATGCAGGATTTGAGCATCCACCTCTTCCCGGACGGACTTCATCGCCTCAATTTTCATCGCGCTGGAATCTTTTTCCAGTAATTTAATGGCAAAAAATCGTGAGGGGATGTGGTTGTATTTTTCAATATTCAGAGCGTCGATTTTTTCGGCAACGGCATTGATCGCATCGTCAAAATCTGCACCGTAAGAGAGCATCGGCATACCATGGTCATCCAATTTTGCCAGAGTATCAACCATTTTTTCTTTAAGCACTTGTACTCCGCGAGAGGTGTTGCCGACAGTTTGAGCAATCGGGGCTCCAAAATATTTTTCCAGTTTGGGAATATCAAATTTCAGTCCTTTTTTCCGGGCATCATCACTCATATTGAACGCCAGGAGCATAGGGATATGAAGTTCTGCAAGCTGGGTGGTAAGGTAAAGACTCCGCTGAAGAATGGTGGAGTCAACCACATTTACGATGAGGTCAATACCTTTTTTCGTCAACTCCTCAAAAACAACAGCTTCTTCCGGAGAAGAACTGGAAAGCGAATAGACTCCGGGCAGGTCGATCAACTCTATTTCCATATCATTTAATGTAAATGAGCCGGATTTGCTTTCCACGGTTACGCCGGGATAGTTTCCGACGTGCTGTCTTGCACCGGTCAGAGCATTAAAAATACAGGTTTTGCCGCAGTTGGGATTACCGGCAAGTACAATGCGGAATTTTTTACTCATCGTCGGCATCCTCCGTTTTTTCAAGCATAATACAGGCTGCATCATCTTTGTGCAGAGCCATACTGGTTTCCATGACTTTTACCCGGATCAATCCACCGAATGGGGCGTGTGCCTCAATAAGCAATTCCGTTCCGGGAACGATTCCCACATCAGCAAACTTTTTCCGTCCGCGTGACTGAGGCAAAATTCCGACGATGGTTGCCTTCGTACCGACCGGCAGTTCAGCCAAAGAACCTTTGGAATCTGCACAACCGCAACATTGTTGACTCATAATATTTCTCCTTCGTATTAAAATTGTTAGGCTGTGTACTAAACGCAGACTGATTTTTTATTACAAGGGGGCTTACGCCGCCCCGGCGTTCCACCCGCCTTTCTATTACGCTGACGCGTGACGCCGATTGCCTTGTCACGGCGTAGCTTTAGCGAAGACGGAACCCCGGC
>JAFVUZ010000181.1 GCA_017502435.1 Lentisphaeria bacterium | reverse complement strand
TTTCCTGGAGAAAACTCTCATTTTTCATTTTCTCATCATATCGGAACGAAGTGGAGATGCTTCATAGCGGAATGAAATGGAGCTGCTTCATCTGAAAAGGCGTTTTATGAAGCACTTTGTGTCTTGCACGCCTCCGGCGTGTCAAGCACACAAAAGTATGAAGCGGCACTGTGTGCCATGAAGCACACCTGCGGTGCATGAAGCGAAGCCTTTTCAGGCTTCATGTTTTTTTTGCCTTGAAATCAAGGCAAAAAAATGGGGTGGTAGTTACTGTTTCCGCACCTCGTTTTTAGCGGAGAAAGTTCAAATCTTTTTTCGACAAATGCAATTATTTGCGAAATTACGGATTTTATGACCTCTTCCCTAAAAATCAGGAGCAGTTAATTACATCTGCCCCGACATTGCAATAACTGCGGGATAATGACCTGTTGCTGATTTTCTGTATTTTTTGTAAGTCTGGGATTGATAATGAGTAAAATATGTGTTGACTTATGATAAACAATCATTTTGCTTAAGTTTACGGGGGAATTTTACACGGATCAGTACGTTTTCCTGGAGAAAACTCTCATTTTTCATTTTCTCATCATATCGGAACGAAGTGGAGATGCTTCATAGCGGAATGAAATGAAGCTGCTTCATATTTGCGAAAGCAAATGCTTCATCTGAAAAGGCGTTTTATGAAGCACTTTGTGTCTTGCACGCCTCCGGCGTGTCAAGCACACAAAAGTATGAAGCAATCCTGCGGATTATGAAGCACGCCTGTCGGCGTATGAAGCGAAGCCTTTTCAGGCTTCATGTTTTTTTTGCCCGGAATTCGGGCAAAAAAAATGGGGTGGTAGACCGGACTTGAACCGGCGACCTTCTGGGCCACAACCAGACGCGCTAACCAACTGCGCCACAACCACCATTTGTTTGCTGTTTTATAAGATAGCTCCAAAAGGGTGTTTTTTCAAGTGATTTTCTCAAAAAAAGACAAAATAGACGAAAAAAATAGAAAAAACAGGGGAAAGCACTTGCAATTTTGCTTTATGTATGTTCCATTATACGCAGAGAAGTTGAAAACCGGGTGATTTTACCGGAAAAATTAACACAGGAGCCAGTTGATGAAGTATTATACCGAGGACCATGAGTGGGTCGAAATCATCGGAGATACCGCTACAGTCGGTATTTCGCAGTTTGCCATTGAGGAGTACGGCGAAGTCAGTTTTATTGAATTGCCGGATGAGGGTGATGATTTTATTATCGGAGATCGTCTCTGCAATATGGAGACTGACCGTTACTCGGTTGAATTGTGTGCCCCTATCGGCGGATCTGTTTCCATGATCAATGAATCTCTCGTCGATGAACCCGAATTGCTCAACGAGTCACCCGAAGATAAAGCGTGGATCTGCCGTCTGATCGATTTCGATGCTTCCGAGCTTGATGATATGATGAGCGAGGATGAATATTACAAGTATCTGGACACTTTGGAATAATTTTACTCATTGCATCACCGGGGAGATCTTATGCAGGAAAGAGTCATTCAGGTACGCAATAATGCCGGCATCCATTGCCGTCCGTCCGGAGTTATTCTCACGACCATAAAAAATGAGTTCCCGGATCACCGGATCCAGCTGCTTACTGCCGATGGAGCTGTTACTGAGGTTGACAGTATTCTTGCTTTGATCTCTCTGGCACTGACCAAAGGTACTTGTGCCACTTTGCAGATCGAGGGGATCGATGAAGAGCGTGCCATAAAAAAGATCGGTGATCTTTTTGAATTTGAATTTGATTTCCCTCCGCGTGATTGAAAAATAAATTGCATGGTGAATTTATGCACTTGAATCCCGTAATCGTCAAAACTGTCGTTCTGCTGATCCTCTCCAATTGTTTTATGACTTATGCCTGGTATGGACACCTGAAAAATCTGAATTCCAAGCCGCTGATAATTGCTGTCCTGATCAGTTGGGGGATCGCTTTTTTTGAATACCTTATCCAAGTGCCTGCCAATCGTATCGGGCATGATGGACATTTGACTCTTGCCCAGTTGAAAATCCTGCAGGAAATCATCTCTCTTTCCGTCTTTGTTCCATTCAGTATCCTTTTTATGGGCGAACAGCTCCGCTGGAACTTCCTTTTTGCCGGCATCTGCA
>JAFVUZ010000180.1 GCA_017502435.1 Lentisphaeria bacterium | reverse complement strand
CAGGAGAAAAAATCATTTTTTCTCTGCTGCAGGTTGTTTTCTCTGTGTCACGTTCTGTGGTATAAGCAGACATATATTATCCCATACAGGAAGGAGTTGTTATCTTTTTTCAGGCAAAAGTATTTTGATGTTGCTCCTTCTTATTATTGCCTGCAGTTTATGGTTCTTTCTTGCGTTGAACTCCATATCTGAAGATTTCAATATCCGATCTGTTATTTTTCGTTGAGCATTGTCATGATTTTATCATTTGACATATTTCCTCCTGTGGTTGAATTGTTTTATGACAAGACAATATTTGTCAACCTGTTAGCAGAAAATATGTTATTCAAAAAATCTTGAGCATATATTCCAGTTGTGATGTGCCTCGCTGGTTCGAAAGAATCGGCGGGGCTTTTTATGTTTAAAATTTAATTGAAAGGTAAAAACATGAAAATTGAAAAGAAGAATTTGAATGAGGCTTTGAAGGTGCTGGGCAAGGTCGTAAGTCAGACCAGTCCGGTGGATGTTCAGAAATCGATCCGTTTTGTCGGTGATGCTGAACGTATTACTGCGATGGCAACGGATGGAATTGAGGTTGTTTCGCTGAAACTTGAAGCGTTTACGGAGCATGAAATTGACTTTTGCGTTCCGTTCAAGGATTTGAAAGACATGATACGTTTTGAGCGTTCGGAAATGCTTGAAATTGATGGTACACATCTTGATTATCCGCAAATTAAACAGCCGACTGCTGATGCGGTTTCAGCAATATTGCCTATAAACTTCGGGGACTTGCTGGCTCAGGCGGCTCCGATTATTGACAGAAATAATTATCGCCGTATCCTGCAAGGTATCAATTTGTCCAGTTCAGGCGTGACGGTCACTGACGGCAAGCAGCTGCTTCATCAGCCGTGTCATATCGCTTTGAGTAAAGATATTACACTGCCGTTTCCGTCTGCGCTGCTGGCGTTCAAGCCCGCCGAAATGGGAACACTTCAAGTCTGGGAGAATTACTTCTGTATTGAAATCGGTCATTTCAAGTGGACAGGTAAGCTGCTTGAGGGCAATTATCCCAACTGGCGAAACGTTATTCCGGCTGATGAGCAGCTCAATTACTGCATCACTCTGACTGATGTTGAAACGGTCATCAACTGGCTGAAACTCGTCCCGTCATGCAAAGAACCGAATGGAATTGAGTTCACCACAACGCCACCCCGCTTGCCGACCGGAACCGGAAACGGGAAAGTCGGCAACCTATTTAAAAAAAGGAGCATTTATGAAAGAAGATGAAAAGCATGACCATAATCCGCTTAAAGATAATCAAGATGATTTTTGGATTATTGTTGCGTTGACAACTGCTTTTGCCGCCGGAGTCGGAGCAACAATAGCCGCTATCAAACTTGTCAGCAAAATTATCAGCAAAGGAGAATAAGATAATGCAGACAGAAAAGAAACAAATATCTTTTCTCTTATGTCTGCATATTTATTTTTATAAAAACTTTTAAAATTTCTTGATTCTTATATTGATTGCTTTCAAGTAAGAATTATATATAATTTTTTGTGAAAATTTCAAAAAATATTTGCTTTATTTCTTATGTAGTATATCTTATCTT
>JAFVUZ010000015.1 GCA_017502435.1 Lentisphaeria bacterium | reverse complement strand
TGCCCAGCCATCCGCCAACAGCTGCTTGTCCCGCCGACTTGTCACGGCGTAGTGACAACGAAGACGGAAGCCTTGTGCGAAGGCGGATGCCGTGTAAAAACAAAAACTGAAAACCCAAACCCCTAACAAAAGGAGAAAAAAAATGAAAAACAACCTCAAACAGCATGAAAAAAACAATACTATCGGAAGTTGCTTCACTTTGATCGAACTGCTGGTTGTAATTGCGATGATTGCCATTCTGGCCGGGATGCTGCACCCTGCCTTGAATAAAGCAAGAGATAGAGCACGCGGAGCATCATGTTTAAGCAATCAGAAACAGGTATTACTCGGAATCATGACCTATGCAGATGATCATAATTCTTTACTTGTAGTCAGAAATTTGATGTCAGCAGACACGAAATATAAAGAAGATTACGGGTGGGCAGAATTTTTGACAGATTTCGGTTATATTCCGGAAGATTTTAAGTTATTGAGCTGTCCGGTCATCGCGATACCTCTTAAGAGAATTGATGATGCTAAAAAATATAAAAAAATAACATACGGCATGATAAATTGGGATGCTACACCCAATTATACATATAAACATTGGTATGATAATCAAATTTATCTCAACCTTAAACGTCTTACAAAACCGTCTATGTCGATGTTCGGCGGAGATTCATATCAATATAGCGATCATTGGGGTGGTGATATGCAATATTATTTATACAGTCCTGGAAGTGACGGAACTAATGTTCATGCCAGACATTCAAAAAGGATGAACATGATGTACTTGGACGGTCATGCAACGGCAACTGCTCCGCAGGATTACAAGAATAATCTCTTGGACGGAGATGCCGGATATACCGGAGATGTCAAATATTTTGATGAAAACAAAGTAAATAAAGCATTGTGATTATTGCAGGTTGATTATATGACATCATTGTTGAAACGTTATGAAAAGAATCCCATTTTGACCGTGGATGATCTTCCGCCGGGAGTCGGATTTTATATTCTGAATCCGGGTGCGGTCAAATACAACGGAGAATACCTGCTGCTTGTTGATGTTTTTCATCGTGAGGGCGGTATTATTTTGTGGATCGCGCGCAGTAAGAACGGGTATGATTTCAAATTTGATCCTGCTCCGGTTGACTGGCCGAAAATGCCGGAATTTTACTGCTGGCAGGAACATGGCTGTTATGATCCTCGCATTACAAAAATGGGAGATGAATATTTTATTTTCTACGGAAGTCATAATAATGATCTCGGAACTCGTATCGCATTGGTAAAAACCCGTGATTTTATGAAATTTGAGCATGTCGCTCTCACTTCTGAACTTAATAATCGCAATGCCGCACTTTTCCCAGAAAAGATAAATGGCATGTATTGCCGTTTTGAACGGCCCTTCAGCGGTGATGAATTCAGTCCGTGCTATATGTGGATGTCTTTTTCAAGAGATCTGGAATTCTGGGGCAGACACCTTGAGTCCATAAAACCGCGTCCGTGTCATTGGGATCATCAGAAAATCGGGGCGGGTGCTCCGCCGATACGGATCAAAGAGGGCTGGCTGGAGATTTATCACGGAGTCAATCCGAACTGTTCAGGATCTACCTATATGCTTTATGCCGCTATTTTGGATTACAAGGAGCCGTGGAAAGTCATTGCGCGCTCAAAATATCCGCTTCTGTTTCCCGAAACAGAGTATGAAAAAAACGGCAGAGTCCGCAATGTAGTATTTACCTGCAATGCAATATTGGAGGAGAACGGCATGGTCAAGGTTTATTACGGAGCTGCAGACAGCTGTATAGGGTTGGCTGAAGCGCCTCTGGAAGAAATCGTAAAATCATGCTATGAACCATATAAATATACACATGAACTAAAAGAAAGGTAAGTGTATGAAATTTATTAAAAGTTTTATGTTAGTGCTGCTGTCATATCTGCCATTGCTGGCATTCTGTGACTTCACACTTGTCAAAAATGGCAAAGCTGAGGCTGTGATCCTTTTGGATGCAAAAGCGACCAAAAGTGCACAGCTGGGCGCTTTTGAATTGCAGCATCATGTCAAATTGATGACAGGGGCGCAGCTCCCGATATTGACAGGGAAAGCTCCGGCTGGAAAAAATATCATCAAGATCGGCGGCGATAATAAAGGTCTTACCGGCGATTCAAGCAAGATCGAATTCAAAGGCAATACATTGCTGCTGACAGGAAATGATTCTCTTATTTACGGCAAAGTTGATTATAATAAACCCTCCACATTCCCGCAAGTCGAATATGAATGCAAAGGTTCTTTGTTTGCTGTTTATGATTTTCTTGAATACTACTGCGGTGTACGTTTTTACGGCATGGATGAGGTCGGAACTTTTTACAAAGCAACCAAAAATCTCTCCGTAAAAGAAAAAAATCGTATATACAGCCCGCAGATGGATGCATTCCGTTTTGTCTTTCAGGATGACAAAAAATATACAAAAATCAAAATTTCTCCGCGTGACTATGCGCTCTGGCAGCTCCGCTGGCGTATGAGTTCTCTTTTCGGAATGACAAATCATAATCAGTACAGTATATATTTTGCACATTGGGGCAAGGCAAAAATGCATTGGCTCGGTACTGCATTCAAAGAGAAACGCAAAGAACTTTTTGCAAAAGGATTTGACGGCAAAAATGCTGATGTTGACCCTATTCTCAGAAACAATTACCGTTATGACAAAGATCTTCCGCCGCAGCTTTGTTACTCTAACCAAGGAACTGTAAAATATTATGCCAACGAAGTTCTTACCTATTTTAACGGCGGAAACGTCCGCGGCGGCTGGAAAAATTTCCATGGAGATATTCCGACAAATCGTACGCTTGTGCCGCGTTTTGAGGGCAAACCTTATTTTTATCCTATTCAGGGTGGTGATACAGGCGGTCATTGCTTGTGTAGTGACTGTAAAAACCGTTTCCCGAACGATACCGAGGATGATGTTTCAAATAACAAATTTCAGTTCATTGCCGATGTCGCACGTGAAGCAGCTAAAACCAACCCTGCTGCAGGTGTTTCATCATTGGCATATATTCAGACTCTCCGTTATCCGGATAAGGTTTCTCTGCCGCCCAACGTTTCCGTTCAGATGTGTCTGACCCTTTATTCATGGTGGCATCCGGTATCATATCAAAAACAGATGGACGCTTACAAAGAGTGGGTCGCCAAAGAAGCAAAAAGACGTCCTTTGACACTTTGGACATATCTTTTCAGTACTTACTGGGATGCCCGTTTGCATTTCGGAGGATATAAACCGTTCCCCGGTCTCTATCCATGGAAAACAGGGGAAATGTTCAAAATGTTCGCAAAAGATGGTATCAGAGGATGGTTTACTGAAGTTGAATTGCAGTATAATCAGCTGGAAGCTTATGTCGCTGCAATGATCTGTTATGATCCCTCTCTTGACCCGAATAAGATCATTGATGAATATTTTGAAAATTATTACGGTGCAGCCGGCCCTGCAATGAAAGAATTCTATCGCGAGATAGAAAAAGCATACTGGAATCCTGCAAATTGTCCTCCCGAATGGCTGAAACGCAAAGATGTTGTAATGGGTCCCAAGGGTGTAAAACATCCTTATTGGGGAACCGGACTTCATTCTCAGGAGGTCAATTGGTCGATGGGAACTCCGGCCCGTATGAAAAAACTTAACGGTTTGATCGAAAAAGCAAAAAAACTGGTTAAAACTCCGAATGAAAAAATCCGTCTCCAGCGCCTTATCGATTGTGTTTGGACAAACACACTTGAGGGTGCAAGAGAATATCAGCTTCATAAATTGAAGAAAAGTGAATTGCCTTACAGATTGCGTGTTTCCAAAGAAAAAGATCTGAACGGAGATTTCACAAAGGTAGACTGGAGCAAAGCTGTAAAGACTCAGATGTGGACAAATCCGTACGGAGGTCCTGCCAAGAGAAAATGTCATGCGAAACTTGCTGCAGATTCCAAATATCTTTATATTAAAATTTTTGATGATCAGGCCCCGGAACGGCACCTTATGTTCTGGCGTGAAGATATTGAGATTTTCTTCCTCAGCGGCAAAAGTTATCCCGTCTATCAGCTGGCTGTAAATCCCGATGGAAAAGTCGAACAATACAAATATGTATTGAAAAACGGCAAAGCAGTCTCCGGGCCGTATGATTTCAAGGCAAAAGTAAAGAGTGAAGCTACAAATAAATCATGGTCCATTATGATGGCAATTCCTTTGAATAAATTGCCGCTTAAAGGCTCTCAGATGTCATTGAATTTCATGCGTACCACTCCGTCAGAACGTGTAATTTGGAATCCTACATATACCAATTTCTATCTTCAGGGAATCGATTGTTACGGGGTTTTGAATATTTATCCTCAAATCATTCAGGCAGAACAATTTACATATCATGACAAAGGAAAGTCCAGTGATATGGTGAAAGATGCTGCCGCCCTGAACGGAAATGCCGGCAGAATGCGTGGCACCAGCGGCTGGTCAGTCCAATATGTATTGCCGAAAGATTTTATTCCCGGTAAATACAAAGTCGCTGTTTCTTTACGCGTTGATGCGCCTTATTCGGACGGTTTACGCAATGCGATCGGACTTTATGATCAGAAAATGCGTAAAGTTATCGTTTCCAAGAATATCGACTGTAAAGACAGTATCAGTAAAAAATATAATTTGTTTGAACTCGGAACTTGGGATTTGAAACCCGGCAGATATATTTATATCGGCGGGTTGAGCAAAAAAATGGCGGAAGCCAACATTTATATGGATTATATCCGTTTGATCCCGGTAGATAATAAATAAATTGATTTTTTTTACGATATAATATTTTCTCAGGGGCTGTTGCAAAACTGTTTTGTGGGGAAAAAACCTTTTTGAAAAAAGGTTCTTTTCCCCACACCCCATTTTCCAAAAACTTTTACCGTAATTGCTTTTATTATCCTAATAAAAGCAATTACAATTTGTTTATTACAAATAAT
>JAFVUZ010000179.1 GCA_017502435.1 Lentisphaeria bacterium | reverse complement strand
GCGTCACATCGCTCCGGGTCGTACCCGGCGCCGGGGATACAAGGGGGCGGCGTAAGCCCCCTTGTAATAAAAAATCAGTCTGCGTTTACAAATCAGCTCAAATCAAATGACCCATGCGGTCTTTTTTGGTCTGAAGATAGAAAGCGTTTTCGTCGATAGGTTCAATGACCAGCGGGACACGTTCTGTTACTTTGAGTCCGAAACCGTCAAGACCGATAATTTTGCGGGGGTTATTGGTCAAAAGACGCATTGATTTAACGCCGAGGTCATTGAGGATTTGAGCCCCGATTCCGTAATCCCGCAAGTCGGCGGCGAATCCGAGTTTTTCATTAGCATCAACGGTATCGCATCCGTTATCCTGAAGTTTATAAGCTCCGATTTTGTTGAAGATACCGATTCCGCGGCCTTCCTGACGGAGATAAACCAGCACACCGCAACCGTTTTCAGAAATCTGACGCAGGGCAGAATGCAGCTGCGGACCGCAGTCACAGCGGAGTGAACCAAAAACGTCTCCGGTCATGCATTCACTGTGAACACGAACCATTACATTTTCCTTACCATTGACATCACCGCAAACGAGAGCAACGTGCTCTTTGTTATCAAGTTTTGAACGGTAAGCAGTTATTTTGAAATCGCCGTATTTGGTAGGCAGATTGGCAGTTGCACCGCGTTCAATAAGTTTTTCTGTACGGCGGCGGTATTCGATAAGGTCTGCAACGGTACACCATTTGAGATTATGTTTTTTGCGGAATTCATTAAGCTGCGGCACTCTTGCCATTGTGCCGTCTTCATTCATAATTTCACAAATCACACCGGCAGGAGCAAGGCCGGCAAGAGATGCAAGATCGACTGCAGCTTCAGTATGACCGGTACGGCGGAGAACGCCGCCGGGTCTGGCAATGAGCGGAAAAAGATGTCCCGGAGTGATAAAATCATTCAAAGTTTTGTCGGGGTCAAGCAGTTCTTTGACTGTTTGAGCACGGTCAAAAGCGGAAATTCCGGTTGTAGTTCCGTTTTTTGCATCAACACTCTGGGTAAAAGCAGTACCGTAAGGATCACTCATGGATGCATTTGATTTCAAACCGAGTCTGGAAGCAATCGGTTCTGCGAGCGGAACACAAATCAAACCTCTGGCATTTTGGGCCATAAAATTGATTGCTTCCGGAGTGGCAAAAGAAGCGGCAACAACAACGTCACCCTCATTTTCACGGTTTTCATCATCAGTTACCACTACTTTTTCACCATTGCGGAAAGCAGCAATAACATCTTCTATTTTATCAAATTCAAAATCCATATTTAATAATCCTTTATACTTACATCTGTTTCGATTTGTATAATATACACTCGCAATAAGCATTTTGCAAGTTTTTATTACACATGAAATGCCAAAGAGCACGCCTGCATAATGCAGATACAGTTTTTTCTGTACAAAATCTATAAATTAAAAATCAATGATTGCTTTTTTCCTTGACAAGAGTTCCGCCGAATTGAACGTTCCAGACAGCGGGATAGCCGTTAAGCATCCAAACATAATCAGTTTGAGCGGCATGACCGTCGGCATAGAGGCTGTTAAGCATTTTGCCGTGAGCACCTTTATCACCGAGAGAGAGTGATTTTTTATCGGAGAAAAAGTTGAACTGGTCGGCTGTTTCATACAAGTCAGATTCACTGTTTGGTTTGAAGCAGCTCCATTTTTCAGTCAGCAGGATCGTATCATTTGTTTTGGGATTATGGCGGGTGATTTTAAGCCACGGACGGCGGGCATCGGTGTAATTATTCGGAGTTCCTTCAGGAGTCCAGTAACCTATCCAGCTGTTGTAAGCATAACTGCAATGACCGTCACGATTATTTTTGGCGATGGCAGTTTTATCAGCGGGACATTTGAAACTCATCAGATTTGATTTTTCGTCATCATTTTTTTTCTTTTTAAGATAACCTGCAGCAATAATGTATTCATACCATGTTCTGCCGCCCATTTTGGTCGTTGACATCATATAATCGCGGCTGACGCTGGTGTATTTGCTCAAAGCGAGATGAATCTGCTTCATATTATTGAGGCAGACCACACCTCTTGCACGTTCACGGGCTTTATTGAGAGCAGGCATCAGCAGTCCTGCAAGGATTGCAATAATGGCAATAACTATCAAAAGTTCAATCAATGTAAAACTGAAAGCATTATGTATTTTTTTCATCTCCGGTTCCCTTATTTTAACTTTAAAACAAAACAACAAATTACACACTCTTTAAATTATCATAAAAAATGCCGGTTGTCAAGTTTTAAAATATACATTTTTTCAGAAAAAAAATGCCTAACCTGCAATTTTAAAATTTATCTGTCAGTGAAAAAAACAGTCCGTCACAGTTTTTTTGGCTTACATTGCGGAGCATGACATTTTCTCCATGCCAGCATTCAGGCGGCATATTTTCCGCAATTCTGCACCATCCGCCGTCAAGCAGTTTTTCAAGCTGCGGACAATCAGGACTCAAAAATGCCGTTGCCGCTCCGCCGCACAAATCTGCCGCATTGCCGTCAAGTGCAAAAAATTCTGCCAGAGTGTCTTCAAATTTAACAGCATAACCGCCGGAAGTTACATTCCAGGTCAAAAATATATCTCTGAACACACGTTCCCAACTGTGGAACGCCCATTCCAGCGGACGCTTGACTTTACCTTTGAAATCCGGCATTTTATTGTAGCAGTCAATAATAAATTCACGTTCCTCAGCGGTCAGCTCACTGCCTTTTTTAAATTGGCATGGAACAACATTTTTATTTTCAAGAATGACACCGCAGGCTGGCACATTCTGCCATGAACAGCTTTCGTAAACACGATTGAAAGCGGTATAAAGCGGCAGACAGTCAAATCCGTTCTCCTTTGCCCACGCCGCCGCATTGCTGCAGAGTTGAGACGCTATTCCGCGTTTCCGGTAAGCAATGCCGGTTGCAACCGAAGCAACACCAGCCATTGCAATAACTCCCCCGTTGCCGTCACTTACTTCAAACGGCATCAGTCCGACATGAGCAATAACTTCATCTTCTTCATTGAGTGCGGCAAACGAAATCTCCTGAAAACTGAATTTACGACCATATTTTGCAGTAAACATCCGCCACTCTTCAAAACACTCCTCAAGCACGTTGATCGAAGCATTCTGCAATTCAGTTTTTTCTCCGGCAAAAACAAACTTAATTGCCATAAATCACGTCTCCGTTAAGAATTGTCTTTTTGACTGTCAGCATATCGGAACCAAGCACTGCAATATCTGCATTCAAGCCCTTTTGAAGACTGCCGGTAAAACTGTCAATTCCAAGATACCTTGCTGCATTTCCGGAAGTCATCCATGCACTTTCAACCGGATTACAACCGAATTTATTACAGAGGTTATAAAAAACAACATTCATAGTCAACGCTGAACCGACAATGACATCATCATCTTCAACCAGACGGAAAACTCCATCTTTGAAATGGAACGAACGTCCGGCATCCAGCATCGGATACTCTCCGTAAGGATCCCCTGCTCCGAGCAGACTGTCTGTAATACCGATAATTCTTTTTGCCCCGGCAGTTCGAATCGAAAGTCTGACCAGCATTTCCGGCACATGAACTCCGTCAAGAATAAGTTCAACAAACAACCTGTCATCCATCAGAATCGCATCCGCTGCTGACGGCTGGACAACACAGTTGTAAACCTCACGTCCGTCATGAGCATCGTACAAATGACAGATTCCCCTGCCGCCGATTTCAACAAAATGCTGCAGTTCTTCAATATTCATCGCACTGTGCCCTGCTGAAGCAATAACACCGTTTTCAATCAATTTGGCAATAACTTTATCTGCATCCGGCAATTCCGGAGCGATCGTCATGATTTTAACAGTTCCGCCGCCCTCTTCGAGCCATTCAGCCGTCTCTTCGGGATCGGGTTTGCGGATATAATTTTCATTCATTCCGCCGCGGTGAACATATTCGAGAAAAGGCCCCTCAAGATGACTGCCGTGAATCAAAGCACAGCCAGGCATGGGATTTTCAACAAGTTCACGGACCCTGCGGATAAATGCAGAAATATTTTCATGCGGTTCAGAAGCCGATGCAGGACAGAAACGCACGACACCTGTTGACGGTTCATGCTGTGCCATCAAATGTACTTTTTCAGCACTTGCCTCGCCGTCAAACATCCCGTGCAGATGCACGTCAATAAACCCCGGCAGAATCCAATCTGCCTCAGAACGCACATCTTCAACAATCTCAACAGCAGTTATTTTACCGTTTTCATATTCAACAAAACCATATCCGGCATTTTCCGGAGCAACAACATTACCGTAAATTTTCATAAATCTCTCCTTTTTTATCATACTATAACACAAAAGATAAAAAATTCAACCTACTTTCTTTCGAAGTGAAAGAAAGTAGGACAAAGAAAGCTGTTTCCTTATTTATAGAACAACTGAAGCATTCTACTTCAATGTTTTCTTTCCAAGTGAAAGAAAGCAGGACAAAGAAAGCTGTTTCCTTGTTTATAGAACAACTGAAGCATTTTACTCCAATGTTTTCTTTCCAAGTGAAAGAAAGTAGGACAAAGAAAGCTGTATAGTAGTCATGTGTTTTAACAGAATATGTGACGGTTAATAAATATTCTTTTCTCTTAATATTTGTGTAAGCAAAGAAAAAGTGAGGTGAGACAGAGGTATAGAGAAGTCCAACGGAAAACAGTCTTACATACCAGGGTAAAACACGACGGAGCCTGCATTAGATATGAACAAGTACTTTTTTCTTTTTTGAAAAGGTGGGGACAGGGGAGGGAAAACTTTTTTCTTTTAATCAAGAAAAAAGTTTTCCCTCCCCTTAAAAATTTTATATATATTTATCAACTATTTGATAATACCATTGTGGAAAAAAAAATATTTCATGCTATATTATAAAAACTTTGTATCTCTCACTTATTTTCAGAATTTACAAAAAACAAAAGCTATATACTGAACATTGACTGATAATAAAAAAATGAGGGGGTTCGGGGGGATAGTGAATTGCAACAGCAATGAACGGCAATACCCCTGATGTGGCGAAGTCCGGCGGAAGATTTGATTGCTCATCCTTCAAAAAAGAAGAAGGAGCAATCGAACATTTCGCCGAAATAATGCTTGCACCACACAGCCGCCGACACTCACGCGTCAGCGTTACATCGCACCGGGTCGTACCCGGCTGCGGGGGTGCAGGGGGGCGCAGCCAGCCCCCTTGCAATAAAAATCAGTCAGCGTTCAGTACACTGCTGTAACAAAAGGAGTTTTTTATGGCGAAGTACCAGTATATTACGGTGCCTGCGGGTGAAAAAATCACTATGGGCAAAGACGGCAAATTGATTGTTCCTGACAATCCTATCATCGGATTTATTGAAGGTGACGGAATCGGTCCTGACATTACCAAAGCATCAATGCTTATCTGGAACGAAGCTGTCCGGATTGCTTACAACGGCAAAAAACAAATCAGCTGGATGGAACTTTATGCAGGCGAAAAAGCCAACAAAGTTTACGGCGAAAACACCTGGCTCCCGCAGGAAACCTGCGATGCAATCAATGAATACCTCGTTGCGATCAAAGGACCTCTGACCACTCCCATCGGCGGCGGTATCCGTTCAATCAACGTTGCACTGCGTCAGACTTTGGATTTGTATGTCTGTCTGCGTCCAGTCAAATATTTCAAAGGCGTCCCCTCACCTGTCAAGCAGCCCGAAAAAACTGACATGGTAGTTTTCCGTGAAAATACCGAAGATATTTATGCAGGTATCGAATGGATGTCAGGCACTCCCGAAGCACAGAAAGTCATTGAATTTCTGCAAAAAGAGATGGGCGTCAAAAAAATCCGCTTCCCCGAAACTTCTTCAATCGGTGTCAAACCTGTTTCGCAGGAAGGCAGTGAACGTCTCGTCCGTGCCGCTATCGAATACGCTATCGCCAACAACCGCAAAAGCGTCACTCTCGTTCACAAAGGCAACATTATGAAGTTCACCGAAGGCGGCTTCAAAAACTGGGGTTATGAACTCGCAAAACGTGAATACGGCGACAAATGCGTTTCATACGACGAATGCGGCGGAGTTGCTCCCGAAGGCAAAATCCTTATCAAGGATTGCATCTGCGACGCATTTCTGCAGCAGATTCTCACCCGTCCCGCAGAATATGATGTCATTGCCACAATGAACCTCAACGGCGATTATGTTTCCGATGCACTGGCAGCCTGTGTCGGCGGTATCGGTATCGCTCCCGGTGCAAATATCAATTACATGACCGGCCATGCACTTTTTGAAGCCACCCACGGTACAGCACCCAAATATGCAGGCATGGACAAAGTCAATCCCTGCAGTCTGGCACTTTCCGGAGAAATGCTTCTGCGTCACATCGGCTTCACTGAAGCCGCAGATCTGGTTATTTCCGCCATCGAAAAAGCCATCAGCTCCAAAGTCGTCACCTATGACTTTGCCCGCCTGATGGAAGGTGCAACCGAAGTCGGCTGTATGGAATTTGCCCGCAATGTCGTCAAAAACATGCAGTAAAACGGATTTTCAGATCCGCATTATAAAAAACGCTCCGGCATCATCGCTGGAGCGTATTTACCGTTCTGTCAACTGGTATGACGAAAGTTTTTCGCATGAAGCCATGAGCAGAATATGTCAGAATTCAACGCTCTTTGCCGGGGCATTTGTCAATGATGAAATGGTCGGCATGGGGCGTTTGCTTTCTGACGGCGTTTCAGACGGCTGCATTCAGGATGTCGCAGTACTGAAAGAATTTCAGGGGCTCGGCATCGGAAAAGCCATTGTAAAAAAACTCGTGGATGAAGCACTCAAACTCGGAATTGACTGGATTCAGTTGATAGCAACTCCCGGCAATGAAAAATTTTATGCATCTCTCGGCTTTGAAGTAATGACCGGTCATACTCCAATGTTATACAAAAATTCAGATTGATTCTGCAGCTTAATTTTATACAAATCCCAAATATCCTGCTTTTTTTGATAGAAATTGCTCCGAAATATCATTTTTTAAAATTGTTTTATTTTACTTATTATGTGCAAGTTACAAAAAAACAATTAATTTCAACACTCAACAAAATAATTTTACAAAAAAATTTCAATTTTTTTTTATTTTTTCTCTTGCCATTTTACAAAATAATACTATAATATAGAACAAATTTTATTTTTTAGTCATGGATACATATCGAACGTAAGTCTCCCTGAAGAAAAAATATTATTCTGCATTTTTTTGCAGAATTGCGTGTAAATTCAGGGTGGATTTACAGCTGTAAACGGAGATTTTCTCCCAAAAAGAAAGGTTCATTTATGAACATTTACGTCGGAAATTTGCCGTATGCAATCTCTCATGAAGAGGTTAAATCTGTTTTCTCAGCATATGGCGAAGTCGCTGCGGTCCGTCTGGTCAAAGACCGCGAAACCGGTCGTGCAAAAGGTTTTGGTTTTGTTGAAATGCACGACGATGCTCAGGCAAAAGCCGCTATTGAGGCTATGAACGGTCAGGAAATCGGTGGACGCAAAGTTGTCGTTAACGAAGCCCGTCCCCGCGAACCGCGTCCCCAGGCATAATCTCTGAATAGCCTGAAAAAATTGCGGGAAAGTGATTTATTTCATTTTCCCGCATTTTTTATCTTTAAATGTAATTTTTTAACATTTTCTTTTAACAAATATTATTTTATATATTGAACTCAAAAAAAAATATGCTATATTTCCTGATACCTGCGATATATTATAAAATGTATTTATTTTTGTAATTATACAAGTAAATGAAAGGACTAAAATGAAAAAATTATTTCTCTTAGCGGCAGTTTGTACTGCTCTTTTTATCGCACTGAACCCGCTGAATATTCACGGCTGCACCAGCTGGATAATCATGCACGACATGACTGCCAACGGGACCAACATCGTCCACAAAAACCGCGACGCAACCCCCAAAAATGTTGCAGTTTATCTCAGTCCCGCCTCTTCTCCCCGCAAATGGATCGGCTCCGGCAACAACGGCGGAGTTTATATGGGCATGAACTCTTCCGGTCTCGGTGTCATCATGAACAACGGCGAAGCATACGTCAATGTCCGGAACAGTACCGCAAAAAACCGGAAAACTACTCCCATTATAATCCGTGAATGTCTCGAACAATGCGATACCGCCGCTCAGGCAGTAGAATATTTCAAAAAAGTTATTACAGACAAACTTTACTATCACCCCTCTAAAGTCGGTGCCATTTACCTTATATGCGACCGCAATGAAGGTTATGTCTGTGAATTTACCGACAGCCGCATTTCCGTACAAAAATACACCGAAGGCTTCACCGTCCGTGCCAATATCTGGCAGAATCCCGGTATGTATCAGCTCGCAAGAAACAGTGTGAAAAAATATCTCAATTCCAGTACCCGGGCTTTTATCGCACTCGCCGGTCTCAATCAGATCATTGACAAAAACGGCAAAATCGCCATGCTTGATATTTTCACACTCTCACGTCACTGTGCCATGCCGGATAATTCACCGGCAGAACAGACTGCCGCTAAAAAAGAAAGCAATACTGACGTTCTTTCAACCCTGTATGGAACAAAACGTTCCATCTGCTTCAAATACACCAATTCGATCTCTTCTTTTGAAATTGACCGCCGCTATCCCGACGTTCTCTCAACCATGTACACAACCATCGGGCATCCCAGACATACAGTTTATGTTCCCGTCCCCGTCTGCGTTGAAAAAATTCTCCCCTCTATGGGAAATCTCAAATGGTCAGCCGCCGCCTTCAAACGTCTTGACAAACTCAAACTCGAAGCCCCGATTCCTGCTGAATGGACAAAATTTGAAAAAGATTCAATGGCTGTTTACCAAAAAGCCCAATCCGATGCACGCAAACTCCTCAATGCAGGAAAACGTGCCGAAGCAGTAAAACTTGTCAATTCAACTGCTGAAAAAATCTGGAAGGATGCAGTCAAATTACTTAAAATATAAAAGGAATGAAAATGAAAAAAATTGTCACTCTCATTGCTGTCATTGTTTGTGCAAATGTTTTTGCATGCACCAGCTGGATGATTTTTTCGGATTTGACTGAAAACGGAACTAATATCCTTCATAAAAACCGTGATGCAAATCCGCGGGGAATCAACGCATATTTAAGTGATGCAAGTTCTCCCCGCAAATGGATCGCTTCCGGCGATAAAGGCGGCATCCGTATGGGAATGAATGTTTCAGGTTTGGCAGTTGTCGCCAATAACGGCGAAGATTATACAGATAAAAAAGAAATAAAACTTCCTAAATTTGCTCCGACTATTCAGGAATGTCTTGAAACGTGTGATACTGCGGAACAGTGTGTTGAATATTTGTTGAATATTATCAAAAATAAACTTTATTGTCATCGTGAAAACAGAGGAATGATTTACTTTTTCTGCGATCGCAATGAAGGGTATATTTGCGAAATTACTCCGTATTTCTGTTCCGTTCAGCGTTATACAAATGGTTACGCCGTCCGTGCCAATATCTGGCAGAACCCGGGAATGTATCAACTTTCAAGAAGTAATATCAAATGGTATCTAAACTCCAGTGCCAGAGCATACATTGCTATTTCCGAACTCAACAAGGCAATTGACAGGCACAGCAAAATAACTTTGACTGATATTTTCGCATTGACCCGCCATTGCACCATGCCTGAAAATTCTCCCCAGAAGCGTTCCGTTTGTTTCAGAGCAACTAATTCTACCGCATCTTTTGAAATAGACAAACAGCATCCTGATGTTCTCTCAACCATGTACACAACCATCGGTCATCCCAGACATACGGTTTATGTTCCAGTGCCCGTTTGTGTTGAGAAACTGCATCCGGCAATGACAGATCTTCGCTGGTCGGCTGCTGCATGGAAACGTTTTGATGAATTAAAACTCGAAGCCCCCATCCCTGCTGAATGGACAAAATTTGAAAAAGATTCAATGGTAAAATACAATAAAGCCAAAGATGAAGCCCGCAAACTCCTCGATGCAGGCAAACGTGCCGAAGCCGTCAAACTCATGAACTCAACTGCTGAAAAAATCTGGAAGGATGCCGAAAAACTTTTGAATATTTAACCAAAAAAAGAAAGGTAAAAAAATGAAAAAATTGTTTCTCTTTTCCACCGTTTTAACTACATTGCTCTTTGCAGTAAATCCCCTTAATGTTCTCGGCTGCACCAGCTGGATGATCTTCTCCGACATGACCAAAAACGGAACCAATATCCTTCACAAAAACCGTGACGCAGTTTCCAGAAAAATCGCTGTATATCTGAGCAATGCCGAATCTGCACGCAAATGGGTCGGCATGGGCAACAACAACGCTCTCTGCATGGGTATGAACGCTTCCGGTCTCGCAGTTATCATGAACAGCGGCGAAGTAAGTTTCGACTATTCCGATGAAAAAACAAAAATGTCAACCTCCCAAATCGTTCTCAAAATGCTTAAATCATGCGATACTGCCGCTCAAGCTGTCGATATGATGAAAGATATTGTCAAAAACAGCAAATACCGTCATGGCGAAAAGAAAGGTTCCACTTTCTTTTTCTGCGACCGTAACGAAGGTTATGTTTTTGAAATGACTCCCAAATATTACAGCGTCCAGAAATACAACGATGGATTCACCGTCCGTGCCAACATCTGGCAGAATCCCGGTATGTATCAGATTTCACGCAGCAATATCAAATGGCATCTCAACTCCAGTGCCAGAGCCTTCATTGCCATCTCTGAACTCAACAAGGCTATCGACAAACATAACAAAATCACTCTTCTTGACATTTTTGACCTCTCACGTCACTATCTCATGCCGGAAACTTCTTCACAGAAACGTTCTGTCTGCTTCAGAGCCACCAACTCCACCTCAAGTCTTGAAATCGACAAACAGTATCCCGATGTACTTTCAACTGCTTATTTCACCATCGGACATCCCCGCCACACCGTCTATGTTCCCATCCCTGTCTGCGTTGAAAAAATTCTCCCCTCTATGGGAAATCTCAAATGGTCCGCCGCCGCCTTCAAACGTCTTGATAATCTCAAACTTGAAGCCCCCATCCCTGCTGAATGGACAAAATTTGAAAAAGATTCAATGGCCGTTTACAAAAAGGCACAATCCGATGCCCGCAAACTTCTCGATGCAGGCAAACGTGCCGAAGCAGTCAAACTCATGAACTCAACTGCTGAAAAAATCTGGATCAATGCCGAAAAACTTTTGAATATTTAACCCCAAAAAAGAAAGATAAAAAAATGAAAAAATTGTTTCTCTTTGCCACCGTTTTGACTGCATTATTCTTGGCAGTAAATCCCATCAGCGTTCATGGCTGTACCAGTTGGATGGTCTTTTCCGATATGACTGAAAACGGAACCAACATCCTCCACAAAAACCGTGATGCCATCCCACGCAATATCGTTGTTTCCATCAGCCCCGCCTCATCCCCCCGCAAATGGGTCGCCCTCGGTAACGGCAATACCAATATGGGCATAAATGTTTCCGGTCTTGCAGGGGTCATGAACAGCGGTGAAACATGCATCAATCCACCCAATGTAAAAGGCAAAAAAGGCACTCCCGCCATGCTCAATGAAGTTCTCAACACCTGCGACACTGCGGCACAGGGCGTCGAAAAAATCAAAGAACTTATAGCCGCAGGTGACTATTCTCACGGCAATAAAGGTTCAATTTTCTTCCTCATGGACCGCAACGAAGGTTATGTCTGCGAAATTACTGCAAAATTCTGTGCCGCACAGCGTTACGACAACGGCTTTACTGTCCGTGCCAATATCTGGCAGAATCCCGGTATGTATCAGATGACCAGAAACTCAATCAAAGTCTATCTCAATTCCAGTGCCAGAGCATTTATCGCCCTCTCAGGTCTCAATCAGATACTCGACAAAAAAGGCAAAATTTCCCTGCTTGATATTTTTGCCCTCTCACGTCACTACCTCATGCCCGAAGACTGTCCCGAAAAACGCTCCGTCTGCTTCAAACTGACCAACTCAAGTTCCAGTCTCGAAGTTGACAAAAAATATCCCGATGTCCTCTCAAGTCTGTATGTCACCATCGGTCATCCCAGACATACAGTTTATGTTCCCGTCCCCGTCTGTGCCGAAAAAGTCATTCCCTCCATGGGCAATGGCAAATGGTCTGCCGCCGCCTTCAAACGTCTTGATAATCTCAAACTTGAAGCCCCCATCCCTGCTGAATGGACAAAATTTGAAAAAGACTCAATGGCTGTTTACAAAAAGGCCCAGTCAGAAGCACGCAAACTTCTCGATGCAGGAAAACGTGCCGAAGCAGTCAAACTCATGAACTCAACTGCTGAAAAAATCTGGATCGATGCCGAAAAACTCTTGAAAATATAAATTGATTACAAACTAAGGAGAGTGTAATGTTTCTTTATTTACAGGACGCATGGGAACGGATATGGAGTGCATTTTTTCATCCTGCAACATCCCTTTTTTATGATTGTCTGACAGAAAATGGCTTACACTCTCTCCCGACTCCGCAGGAAATAGCCAAACAATACCCCAACCCATGCGGTTGGAGTACAGGGATGGAAGACAGTATGCTTTCTGCAGGTGCGGCAATGGATATTCTCCGTTTCCGTCATGCCGCCGGAGACAAAAATGCTCTTGAACAGGCAAAAGCTGTTCTGCAAGGATTGATTCTTGCTTCAAGCTGTCACGGCAAAGACGGTTTTTTTGCCCGCAGTGTCAGTCCTTTTGACGGAAAAAGCTGTTATTTCAACAGTTCACGTGATCAATTCACTCTGGCAGTATATGCGGCATGGCGTTGTTTCAGAAATTTCCACGAACTGAAAAATGATGCACGAACTCTGCTCGTCAATACCGCACGTTACTGCGAAAAAGTCATAACTCCTGAATCAGACGGAAATCTTCTGCGTCTTGACGGCCGACCGGGAATTGTTTCAACCGTATGGAATGCTGCACCGCATGAAATGCTACGGCTTCCGATGTTTTATGCGGCGGCATGGGATGCAACCGGAGACGAACATTGGCGGGAACTCGCACTGAAATATGCAAATCCCGGCGTAGATGCCACGCTAAAAATGAATGAAGCTGATTTATTCTGGTGGGATATAACAGTGTCTCAAATGCAGATTTCGCTGACTGTACTTTCAAATATTCCGATCGGAGATGAAAATCTGCACAGAAAATATCAAAAAGCCATGGCTTTAAACAGAGTTCACATTCTGGAACTTTTCCGCAAACAATTAACTGATGCTGAAAACTTCAAAGGCAGCTGGACCGTTTTTGCACCAAACTGGCGGACTTGTCCGATGCGTCTGCTTCAGCCGCCGTTTGTCCCCGAAAAAGACGGTGTTTTTGAAGGTTATGTCTATGCCAATCCCAAGCGGCCGGATGAATTTCATCAGGTCATGGAATACACCAGAGGGCTTGGAAATCTTCTTTTCTCTCTGTCGCTTGACCCGATGGCTGAACCTGATCCGGATATGCTGCCACGCTATCGCAAGATACTTGACAAAATGGATTTTAAACAGATGAATGTCAACGGCATTTTGCAGCTTCAGCAGGGTTTATGGAGTGCCGTGAACCGTAACTGGACGGCATAAAAAATTGGCTGTGTACTGAATATAAACTGATTTTTTATTGCAAGTATGCTTGTACCACCCATGCAAAACTGGATCGATGCCGAAAAACTTTTGAATATTTACCCCCAAAAAAATAAAGGTAAAAAAATGAAAAAAAATTGGAAAAAAGGTGAGTTGCATATACACACTATCTGGTCCGATGGAAATGCTCTTCCTGAAATTGTGATCAATACCTACAAAAATAAAGGGTACGATTTCGTATGCCTTTCTGACCACAATGTTTTTCAGGAAGATGAACATGCATGGATTCAAGTCGTCAAGGAAAATGTCTGGCCTGGCAGTTATTACAGAGATGTTTTGAAGATGATATGAAATTGGCTCTGCCTGCTCCTATTGATAAAAAACAGCTCGGACTGCGAACCTTTGTACGCATGAAAACTTATAAAGAACTCAAAAAAGAATGGGAAATTCCGGGCAAATTTCTCGTTGTTCCCGGCAATGAAATATCCATTCCCATTCAGAATTACGGCAAAGAAGAACGCGGTTATTATCTTCATTATAATCTTTTTAATATTGCGGCCAATGTTCCTGTTCCTCAACATGGTTCGCTGGAAGAATTAACCGGGGAAGTAATTGAAATTTTCAACAAACACAACAACAACAACGGTTCATTTCTTATGCTCAATCATCCATTCTGGCGCAGCTGGGATGTAGATCCATTCATATTAATAAACCATGCAGAGATCAAACTTTTTGAAATATGCAACAGCGGTTCAAGTTATGTCCCTGAAAATTGGATATGTTCCCCGGATAAATATTACGATTTCGTTTTGGCACACCGTCTGACGGCAGGAAACGGTCTTGTATATGTTACTGCCACTGATGATTCACACTACTTCAGACCTGATCAATACAATACAATCCTCTCTCCGAACAAATCATGGGTCGTAGTGAACTGCCGGAATGAATTTACAGCAGAAAACATCACAAAATCCATGCTCGAAGGTGATTTTTATGCTTCATGCGGAGTTATGCTGGAGGATGTTTCATTTGAAAACGGTACTCTGAATGTCAAAGTTGAAGCCGAAGAGGGAGTCAATTACCGTATTGACTTCATCAGTACAAAAAAAGATTTTGACCGCAGCATAGAATATAAAGAATACACTCTTGAAAGGTCAGAACTCAATCGCGAATTTCCGCTTATTCGGGAAGATATCGGCATTATCATAAAATCTGTCAGCGGCACTTCAGCTTCATGCAAAATAACTGATGACGATCTATACATCAGAGCTGTAATTACAGCAAATAAAAAAGTGCGAGTCTCCCAAAGTCTGTATCCGACTTACCAATGTGCTTGGACTCAGCCTTTTATCCTGAATGGCTCTGAACCAAATATCAACTGATAATTTCAAAAATTCATTTCTCCCGTACATTCACCGCGGGAGAAATAAACTATGATTTTTCAGAGGTAAAGATGATACTTGATACTATTACCGGATGAATGCTAATCTGCGGCTGCATTCATTGTTCTCATCGCAATGAGTTCCTATGCCATTGTCAAATACTGCAAGCAGAAATAAAAACAACTGCGAAAATTCCCGCTCCGGCGGGATTTTTTATATAAACAAAGTAAAATCTGCCGGAGAGCCGATACAAAGTTCCTTTACCAGAGGCAATTTAAAGCGTTCAACCGCCCGCCAAGTCAGTTTGGCAATGATTTCATGCAGAGGTATTCCTTTTTGCATTTGCAGTTCTATCGTGCGGAAGCCGGAGAATTGATTACGGGGCATGAGCCATTGACCGTCAATTTTTGCGGCAGTTTCATCTGAACCGCAAAAACAGCGGCTGTCGCAGATTATGCGGAGCATATTTTCTTCAGAAAGAGTATCAAAAGCGGCACAGGTTCCAACCGAATCTTCAGCAATCATTTCAAGTGCAATTTCTGCGGGTGATACTCCCAGAGAAGCACCGATTTCTGCAAAAGTCATACCGCAGAAATTTCTGAATTTTCCAATCCTGCATTTGGCAAGCACTGTTTTATCCCATTTTTCAGCAGGCAAATCTGCAAGATATTTCAAAAAATCTGCCTTTTCAGCAGGATTTTTCAAGTGTTCCATAATAATTCTGTCAGGCACAGAAAGATATTTTTCAGGTCCGACCACACTCAACTGCGTCATAGACTGAGTGAAAGGATAACGGTCAAAAGTCACATTGACCCCATAATCTTTTTCCGAACGGTCAAGCAGTTCAAAAAGTGCATCTATTTTATAAAAATTCGCCGCTTTGGCAGTTTTCAAATGGCTGATATGAAAATCATGCAGACCGTTCCGTCTGCAAAGTTCAAACATTTCTTTTATACTTTCAAGCAGAAAATCCCCCTCACTCCGCAAATGGGCACAGACAATTTTTTCATGCTCCGCACAGCATTTAAACAAAATATCAAGTTCATTCTGAGCGGCAAAACGTCCCGGTGAATACAATAATCCAAGCGACATCCCCAAAGCCCCCTGCTCCAATGTTTCTTCAAGAAGCAAACTCATTTTTTTTAATTCATCAGCAGACGGAATTTTTTCCTCATATCCCAGTGCCGCACTGTGCAAAGTATTGTGTCCGCAAAAAGAAAAAACTTCAAAACCACGCCTTTTTGGCTGCAGTTTCAAACAGTATTCAGCATAACTCTGCCAATCAAGAGGCATTTTATAACTTTCATAAATCTTTGCCAGATTTGCACGGTTCAAATCAGTAAGCGGAAAAGGCGAAAGTCCGCAGTTCCCCGCAATTTCAATCCCGAAGCCGCCTGCTCTGCGTGTCCCGCCGTCCGGAAGTTCAAAAACCGACAAATCCGAATGTCCGTGAACATCAATCCACGCCGGGGAAAGATACCTGTTTTCACAATCAATAATTTCACATTCACCCGGCAAATCATCTGAAAAAGCTGTGATAATTCCGTCCTCAACGACAACATTTTTTCTTTCTCCGGAAAAATTCCTGCCGTCAATCAATTTCACATTTGCATAACACTTTTTCATAACAGTACAAAGAGTCAGTTTTTACGATTTTTGAAATGTTTTGAATCCCCCCATTCATTATATGCAGGGACAAGTCCTATACTGTGCAGACTTTGTTCAAGGGCATTGCGGGTACAATCGGCGTTTTCATCAATTCCTGGTTTATTGTCATAAAGCTGATATGCTTTGCGGAAACGCACTTCACTGACATTGGGCATGATAACATTCGCCCCCGCAAGAAGTCCCTTCTCTCTGCCATCGGGAGCAAGAGCCTGCAGAACTGTAGTCGATGCAATATTTATGTCCGGCATAAGGATACGCAAAAGTGCAATCATTTTACAGCCGAGCGTCAGCATATCGGCGTTATTCTGCACCGGATGAACTCTGCCCATCGGGGTATCTCTGTGAATTGAATAAGGTCCCATACCGACCATATCAACGTCAAGTTTTTTAAGAAAAAGCAGATCCCGTGCCATATCAGCCGAAGTCTGCCCGTCAAAACCGAACATTATGCCGCTGCCAAGCTGAAAACCAGCCGTCCGCAAATCATACAACGCTTGCAAACGTTCATTAAACAAATGATCCGCAGGATGTATTCTGCCGTAAATTTCAGGTGATGAAGTCTCTATCCGGAGCAAATAACGGTGAGCACCTGCCTCAAACCAGTACCGGTAAGTTTCAAGCGACTGTTCTCCAAGCGACAGAGTTATACCCAACTCATTGTTTGTCAACGATTTAATTTTGCGGACAGTATCTTCAATAAAAGTGATATGCTTTTCAGTCTGAATTTCACCGCCCTGCAGAACTATCGATCCGTATTTAAATTTCCAAGCAAGTTCCGCATCTGCAAGTATCTCATTCTGAGAGAGTTCAAAACGTTCCATTTTGAAATTTTCACGGCGTATCCCGCAATAGAAACAATTTTTGCGGCAGACATTACCGATTTCAATAAGACCGCGTAAACTGACTTTATTGCCGACAATTTCAAGTTTTACGGCATTGGCACTGTCAAAAAGTTTCTGTATATTTTCCGGATTCTTTTCATCAAGCATCAAAACGAGTTCTTCTTCGCTGAAAGATGACGTTTCAAGTCCGTTTTTCAAAATTTTATCAAAATTATTCAAAAAAAACCTCCATAAAAAATTTGATTATTCAATATAACACGTTATATTTCCAAATGCCATAAAAAAATCAAAAAAAAGGAGAAAATAATTATGCCGTTTGATCATGGATCAGTAAATGCTACATTTTTTACATTTGAAAACGATTTGCCGAATAACTTTCTGGAATGTCTCAATTCACGCCGTGCCGGTTCGCTGGATTCAGTGACCGATG
This sequence comes from Lentisphaeria bacterium, assembly GCA_017502435.1. Classification (GTDB taxonomy): domain Bacteria; phylum Verrucomicrobiota; class Lentisphaeria; order Victivallales; family Victivallaceae; genus RGIG5270. The sequence continues at coordinate 30,828 of JAFVUZ010000179.1, read as the reverse complement.
AAGTCCAGATCGGCTGGGTTTCCGGCCGCCATCTGCTCGACAACCGCATCGAAGAAGACAATGCACACCGCGGCGAATTTTATCATATCGCCCTCCGCAACGCTTCCCGCAAAATACCGAGTGCTTATCTTAACGCACTCTGCAAACAGGAAGAGGATATTTACATAAAAGCCAACAACCTCGAATGGGTCCCACGTAAGGTCAAAAAAAGTATCAAAGAAGACATCGTGGAAAAAAATCTTATGAAAATGCCACCTTCCCTCGGAGGTATTCCCATCGTCATCAGCCCCGTTGAAAAACTGATGTTCGTCGGAGCCTCAAGTGAAGCTCAAATCGACCTTTTTATTGAAAACTTCCTCAAATGCACTGCCATCGAACCTTTGCAGTTCACCCCCGGAATGCTGCTCGCCAAACGCGATACAAATGAAACGGCTCTGCCTAAAATAAGTTTCGCAGAAAATAAAGAAGATGAACCGTGTATCGGACGTGATTTTCTGACCTGGCTCTGGTTCTTCGGTGAAACCGAAGGAAAAATCGAACATGAACAATTCGGCTCATTCGACGTCATGATCGAAGGACCTCTGACTTTTGCCTACGCTTCAGAATCTCAGGGTGCAGGCGAAACCGTTCTCAAAAAAGGAGATTTCCCACAACGCAGTGCAGAGGCAAAAGCCGCCCTTTTGAGTGGCAAAAAACTTAAAAAAGCCAAAGTTACCATTACCCGTAACGGCGATGTTTGGAGCGGTAATTTCGATGCGGATAAGTTTGCTTTCGGCAGTCTCAATCTCCCCGACGGCGAAGCTCAGGATGATGAAGGCAGATTTGAGGAACGTATGCAGAGTCTGGTCGTTCTGGAACAGGCACTGGAAACTTACTTCAACTTCTTTGCAGAAAAACTTGCCTCTCCCGACTTTGCAGAATATCAGACAAAAATCCAGAAATGGGCTCTTGACCGCGAAGAAATCTGATTTTCAGAAAACGCTCTGTTCTCAATATAAGCAACGGCAACAAAATTGCAGAAAAAGTTTTACTTTACTCTTTCTGCAATTTTATTCAGTTCACTGATACAACATGCATAATTTTTCAGCAGTTCAATTTCATTGCCGACATCACCGATAATAAAACTTGAATTGCTGTATTTTTCTATCATTTTTGCAGTAACTTTATCTGCACCTGAAGTTTTAATTTTTGCGGCAATAACAAGTATCTCACGCCATATTGCATCTTTGCTGAAATAAACAAACGGGGTGTACTTGTAAACGTGTTTCCAGAAACTTTCAGGGGAGAGCGGCACCGGCAGAGATTTCCTGTCAAAACGCATTTCATGCAGAAGATTTTTGATTACAAACATTTCTGCCGTAAGAGCAGACAATATTTCAGAAGATTTACAAAGTTGCAATTCAACTGCAGCATCCTTTGACATTTTCATTGCAGAATCTGAATTGACAATGGTTATGAAATCATTGAAAATTTTCAAGCCGCAATCGTTGACTTCCGGAACGACAGAACTCAACAGCCACAGCAGATATTTATTGTATTTTGCAAGATTTGCGGCAAATGCTTTTGCATCATTCGCTTTGAGACTTTTTTCTGTTTCTGACTTCAAAAGTGCACCTGTTATGAGCAATGCCTCAACATCCGCCGATTCAATTTGACAGTCCGTTCTGCTCCAATCAGCGGGAATTGCAAGATTGCTGCGACCAAAAATCTTATCCAGTTGTCCGGCATTGCTTTGATTTTTCACCGCCCGTAAATCTTCAAGTGCATTATCAGGCAGATTGGCATATTTATAAAGCTGAACCACAGATGAGGGATAACCCATATCTGCAATTTTGGACTTGGTCCGCTCATAACGGCACGACCCGACAATGAAAAGCACCAGCGACGGAATACCAATCAAAATCAGCGGCCAGCCGGCAAGCACACCGCCTATTCCAAGTCCGTGTCCCCAGCGGTGAACTTTGTCATAATGCCGCTGTTTTTTCAAGGTTGATTCCAGAAAAACAGAATTTCTGGTCTGCGTACAAACATTGTAAGCATAACGGTGACGCAATATTGATAATGCGGCTTTTTCCATCTTCCTTGCCATAACAATAAATGATATTACCGTTATGAAAAAAGAAATGACAAACAAACCTATAAACAGCCACCCCAGAATATTCTGCCACAAAGCCTCATGCATTTCTCCATTCAAAAGCAGATAACTCCACGGCAGAATTGCAACCGACCAGATCGAACATCCCAGAACAATTACACCTGTGCAATAAAAATAAGCCGCCACTTTGCCCGTTTTCATCGAATAATTGGTCAATGCACGCAAACGGGTCGCCAGCGGTATCCACATACAATAATTCCAGCCGAAGCGGAAAAACGGAATAAATGTCAGCATTATCCTCCAGCCCGGAGTAATTTTGTACTGCGATTTAGGCACTGCACGCCACAAACGGTAAGCAAAAACCCATGCAAAATAGCAGCTGCTGAAAAATCCGGCAAATGAAAAAAAACCGAAAACGCCCATCACTCCGAAATGCAGCAGAAATGACCGCACTTCTGTATTGAAAAGTCCGCCGAGATAACTCAAAAGCGGTATCAGCCAAACTGCCAGCGATACCATAAGATAAATAAATTCACGTTTCAATGCCCCGATATTATAACGCCATCTTGAGGTCAAACTTCCCAAAATAGAGTTGAAATCCGTTTCCAAAAGCATACGGTAACTGCCGTCAAAACGATCCTTTACCAAAGTACGGGAATTTATTTCACCGTCAATAAGTTTGGCAATGACCGTCCGTTCCTCCATCGGACCGAATTCTTTTTCATTATATTTGTAATACCAGGACATAATCCCTCCTTAACGGGTTTGACCGTCTCCGTGAATGATGTATTTATAAATCGTAAGTTCTTTGGCCCCCATCGGACCGCGGGCATGAAGTTTATCGGTACTGATACCGATTTCAGCTCCCATACCGAACTCGCCGCCGTCAGTGAAACGGGTTGATGCATTATGATAAACACAGCTTGAATCAATGGAAGCGAAAAATTTTGCCGCATTTTCTGCACATTCAGTCAAAATAGATTCGCTGTGTTTGGAACTGAAAGTATTGATATGATCAATTGCCTCATCAATGTCAGATACAACTTTGATATTCATGGCATAATCAAGAAATTCAGTATTGTAATCTGCTTCAGTTTTTTCAATTTCCGGAAGGATTGCACGGACTTCTTCATTGCCGTACATTTTGACTTTTGTGCCGAGTTGTGCATAAAGTTTTTTCAGGAAATCAGCGGCAATTTCACGGTGAACCAGCAGACATTCCAAAGCATTACAGGTTCCGGGACGCTGACATTTGGCATTTTCAACGATTTTGAGAGCCTTTTCCATATCTGCACTGCAGTCAACAAAAGTATGACAAACCCCCTTGTAATGTTTGATAACAGGAATAGTTGCATCTCTGGTAACGGCACGGATCAAACCTTCGCCGCCGCGAGGAATGATAAGATCAACATATTTGTCCAATGTAACCAGCAGTGAAACTGCACGGCGGTCAGTCCAGGGCAAAAGCTGTACTGCTCCATCCGGCAGACCGCAAGCAATTCCGGCACGGTTCATCGCCCCCGCAATAGCCTGATTGGAGTTGAAAGCCTCACTGCCGCCGCGAAGCAGAACCGTATTGCCTGCCATAAGACAGATACCGCCTGCATCGGCAGTAACATTGGGACGTGATTCATAAATAATACCGATAACGCCGACAGGAACAGAAATTTTTTCAATTTTCAAACCGTTCGGACGTTCAGTTGTACTCAAAACTTTGCCGACCGGATCATCCTCGGCGGCAACGATACGCAAACCGTCAGCCATTCCCTGAACACGCTTATCATCAAGTGCCAGACGGTCAAGCATAGCGGATGACAGACCGTTATTTCTGCCGTTTTCGAGGTCGATTGCGTTGGCGGCTTTTATTTTCTCTGCGTCATCGAGAATAGCATCAGCCATTGCGTTGAGAAGTTTGCGTTTATCTTCGCACTTCATCACAGCGAGAACTCTGGAGGCGGCGACAGCCTTTTTGCCCATTGCTTCGAGAGCGGATTTCATATCTTCAAGTGTCATTTCATTACTCATAATTTTTCCTTTTCTTAAAAAACGTTATTTCTGAAATACTTACGCAAGCGGTAAGGATAATAAAAAACTTTCACATCGCCGTTTGAAGCATATTCAACTTTCAAAACAGCAACACGGACTGCATCATAAATGCTGTCATTTTTCAACTGCCTGTAAATATATTCTTTAATCTTCTGCTGAATTTTCTGCGGCAGTTCGGTACGGCCGACTTTTAAAGAGAGAAAATCTATCTCTGTTCTGCCGCTGCTGTAACGGATTTTTGCTTTTCCGCTTGCCACAAAACACAATTTGCACCAGTCATCGGTCAATTTGAGTTTGAAATCATAAATCCCGCCATTATAGGAAATCTTGTAATTTTCATTGCGTTCCTGCTGAAATTTCGGCTTTTTTCCGGTTATAAGATAGAGCAGACTTTCACCGTTTTCGGCAAGATTCATCAAAGAAGCCATCTCTTTATTGCTGATTTTTATTGAACGCAGTTCTGAACTTTTTTTGCTTTTCAAAGTCCGGTAAAGAACCTGCTGGGAGATTTTCGCTCCGGTAAAATAATCCATATCAGTCAACTGTGCAGGAACAAATTCCGGATCTTTTGAGACAAAAAGAAAAGCAAAAACAGCAGCAGAAAGCAGCAAAATAAAAAATATTCCGCCAACGATCCACAAAGTTATTTTTGCCGCTTTTTTCACATTTACTCCTTTGCACCCGCCACCGAAGGACGGATATAAATAAGTTTGGTCAAATCATCATCAAAAACATTTGCTGATTCAAAAAAAGCCTCTGTTTTCAAATTTTCAGCCCATTTGATCTCTGTAAAAACTGATTCCGGAACAATTTGAGCAATCGCATTTTTATCGTATGCCATTGCCGCAAATGATTCAAACTGATTATTTTTGAAAAATTCCTCAGCTTGTTCTTTGTTCAAAATCGCATCATTTCCGCTTTTGAGATCAAGCAGAATTATTTCACGGTTTCTGCCGTCAAATATCACGCAGGAATTGAGTTTATCACCTCCTGCACCGCAGGCAACGGCTTCAGCACTCGGTACAGTACGGCTTTTGACAGACTTGCCGTATGTCAGTCCCTGCACCAGTGAAGCGGCAATACGCATACCGGTAAAACTTCCCGGACCTGAACCTACGGTCCAATGCGTAATATCTTCAAAATCAAAACCGTATTCATTCAACGTGTTTTTGAGAAAAAGAGCCAATGACGCTGCATCACGTCTCTGCATCAGACGGCTGACTTCAAATACTTTCTCCCCGTTTTTCTGCAGTGCGAAAACTGCCCCCGGACCGGAAAAATCAAGCACTCCGTGAATCATATCCATTGTCACCTCACAATGCACTTGCAATTATCTCTGAGGCAAGTTCAGCATTACTCTGAGCTTTGCGTACAAGTTTCAATTCGCCGTCGGCATAAACCGCCTCTGACGGCATCGGACGCAGATTATAAACACCGCCCATTGAGTAGCAATAAGCACCGGCATTCTGAATTTCCAGAATATCATACTCGCGGATTTCCGGCATCATGCGTTCCTCTGCAAAACGGTCACCGGTTTCGCAGATATTGCCGCAAATATCATACTTCTGCAGTTCTCCGTCAGGATTGGAGAGATTGACGATATGATGATATGCACCATACATCACCGGACGGATAAGCTGCGGAAAACCGGAATTGCATCCTGCAATTATGCGTGAACGGTTTTTCTTGATGGTATTTACTTCGACCAGCAGATGTCCCGCCTCGGCGACCATATATTTGCCGGGCTCAAAATACATTTTGAGATCTCTGCCGTATTTTTTGCAGAAATCCTCAAAAATTGAAACGATTTCTCTGCCCATTACGACATAATCAATACGTTTTTCATCCGGCATATACGGTACTTTGAAACCGCCGCCGAAGTCAAGAAATTCGAGTTCGGGGAAACGTTCTTTTGTCACAATATTCATCAGATTTTTCATACTCTGATAAACGGATTCAGCCTTTTGCAGACCGCTTCCTGTATGTTCATGCAGACCGACGACGTGCAGGTCACCTTTTCTGACGATTTCAACGACTTTTTCAACATCGTCCAACAAAATACCGAATTTGGTCAAATCGCCGGCAGTCATGGTTTTTTCGTTATCGCCGTCTTTGACATCGGGATTAAAACGCAGACAGATACGGCTGCCGGGATAATTCCGGGCAGTCTTTTCCAGTCGTGAAAGTTCACCGATATTCATAACGACTCCGGTTGCGGCAACTTCGGCAAATTCTGCATCGGTCATATTGTTTGCAGTATAAATTATATCCTCTTTTTTGAAGCCAAGCTGAAGAGCCAGAGCGACTTCACCCGGACTTACAGTATCAAGGCCGCAGCCGATGTCACGCAAAGCCTTCAAAATGGCAATATTGTAATTTGCCTTCAAGGCATAATGAATTTTCAAGCCTTTGTACGGAATGAATTTAAAAAGCGAATTGTAGCACTCACGGATTTTGTCAATATCATAAAGGAACAGCGGAGTACCGAATTTTTCCGCTGCCTCAAGCATAACTTTATTTGAAATCATAAAAAATCTCCTGTTTTTACACTCTTTTGCAATATGGTAATATACACTGTTAACAATTATTTTACAACAATTTAAAGACAAAAAACGTATTTTTTAATCCATATCTTTATCATTTGCACAACTTTCGGCGTGCTGAGGTGCAATACCGATAACAAATTCGCCCTTCCACGCACGGTTTCTGCATTTTTCACAGACCTCTCCGGCAGTTCCTTTAATGACTTCCTCATGGATTTTAGTTGCTTCACGGATGATAGCAATCTGTACTTCATCACCGAAAAATTCGCGTATAAAATCCAGCGTTTTTCCGACTCTGAACGGTGACTCAAAAACAAAAGAAGTCATATTTTTCTCTTTTATATCCGCAAAAAATGTACTTTTCCGCCCCGATTTGACCGGAACGAAACCGAAAAATGCGAACTTATCCACCGGCAATCCGGATGCAGTTACAGCAAATGTCACCGCTGAAACTCCCGGTATAACCGCAATGTCCAAATCTCTCTCCTGAGCGGCACGCACCAGAAAAAATCCCGGGTCTGCAACAGACGGAGTTCCTGCATCTGTAACCAATGCAATATTTTCTCCGTTTTCAATACGTTTCAGCAAAGCATCCGTTTTGTCATGTTCATTGAATGCATGATAACTTACAAGTTCTGAATGAATATCAAAATGACTCAACAGCTGGCGGCTGTGCCGTGTATCTTCCGCGGCAATAACATCAACTTCTTTCAGCACCCGCAATGCACGCAAAGTAATATCTTCAAGATTGCCGATCGGAGTTGTTACCAAATATAATTTTCCTGACATTGAAAAATCACCTTTCATGATGTATATTATGTGTACTTGTGTATAATATATAAACAAAACGGAAAATAGCAAGAAAAATGTGTGAATTTAACGACAAAATCCGCCTCGTCAAATTTATTGCCGCATCCGGAGCCGCATCCAGACGCAAAGCAGGCGATCTGGTAAAAGAAGGCAGAATCACCGTCAACGGCGAAAAATGTCTCGATCCTTCTCGCGGAGTAAGTAAAAACGACAAGGTGGCACTCAATGGCAAAATCCTTGCCGCTGAAGAAGTTAAATATTATATTGCTCTCAACAAACCGGTCGGTTATACCTGTTCCAATGCAGATTCTCACGCAGATAAACTTGCCGTTGACCTGATAAAAACTCCAACCCCTGCCCGTCTTTATTCTGCAGGCAGACTTGACCGTGACAGTGAAGGATTGATAATTTTTTCCAACGACGGAGATTTTGTGGCAAAACTGACTCATCCGTCATTTCAGGTCCGCAAACGCTATATTGTTGAAACCGATATTGAACTTAACAACAGCATTATAGAACGGCTCATGGCTGGAATCATTGATGACGGCGAAAGACTTCATGCTGACAAAATCGAAAAAATTGCCCCCCGCAAATACCGCTTCACCCTGAACGAAGGCAAAAAACGTGAAATCAGACGCATGGTAAAATCCGCCAACGCGACAGTAAAACGCCTGAAACGTATTCAAATCGGAAACTATATTCTGCCTCCCGATCTCGTTTCAGGCGATTTCAAAATATTATCAAACGATGATTTAAAACTGCTGACTGCTGAAATTACTTTTTAACAGCAGGGAAAGTCAGCTGACCTTTTTTGATTTCAACCGGACGCATAAAGTCAATGCTGTACAGTCTGGCACTGTGTCCGTAATGGAATCCTTTATAAACGGGGACTCCGAGTTTCGGAGCGATTTCTTCCAGAATTGCAGGGATTTTTTCAGCATCTTTGCAACGCTTGAACTGACAGAAAACCACACCGGCAGCATTGGCAAAAAATTTCTTTTCCATCAGATTATAAAGATCTTTTTTGATCTGTTCGGCAGAAGTACTTACTGCTTCCAGAAAAATAATTCTGCCTTTGGTATCAGGACAATAATTTTTGGAGGAAAGTGTACTCAATCTGGAAATCAAACCTGCAAACGGCAGACCTTTGCAATCACCGCCGACCATAGGTGTAAGTTTGATCGGACCAAGCTGTTGACCGTGATTGATTTTTTTGGCGGCGGCAATACTGTCTTTGCTCAAACCGGGGAGTGAACCTGACATGAAACCGGAAATAGGATGACCTTTGCCTTTGGCAAGCAATGCTCCGGTAATCAGAGTGATATCGCTGTACCCCTGAACATAAAGTTCGGGACGGTCTTTCAATTTTGACCAGTCGATATTATCCATAACTTCTTCACTGCCTCTGCCGCCGCGGACACAGAGAATCATATCGACTTCGGGATCGTTCCATGCGGCATAAAAGTCTGACAATCTGCCTGCAAGCGGAGCCTGTGCAACTTTTTCCTGACGGACGAAAGCATTCGGCATGACTTTGACTTTGTATCCGGCATTTTTGATAAGTTCAATACCTCTTTTGTGAGCTTTGCTGCCGGGGTATGATCCGGGAGAGATAAATGCTACAGTTTTAACTCCCGGCGGCAGTATTCCGACAAAACGTTTTTCATTTTTGAGGGTTTCCTTCTGAATTTCAGCATCCTGAACGGGGGCTTTCGGTTTTGCCGCACTGAGTACAGCCATCATCAAAGCAACACCAAAAATCAAAATCTTTTTCATACACAATTCTCCTTTTTTTTAGGTTACTTATTTAATTCAAAGAATTTTTGAACAAGTATTTTTACATTTTTTTGAGTATATTCCAAATCTTTTTTTGTTTTAAAATCCTTATATACATATACATAGAAGATTTTATTCTTTATTTTCAAAATTCCCATGGAACACGCCTGACTGAATATATCGTCATCGAACTTATGATTTACTACCATTGAACTGATAATACAATCATTATTCTCAAAAATAATACCAGCCGGAATAATTTTATCGGTATTGTATTTGAATTTACCTTTTTCTGAAATATATTTTTCCTGTTCTTTCAATTTATTTTCCAATAACTTGAAATCGCTGGAATATATTTTTTTCAAAGAGTTTTTTACTACATCGAATTCATCCTGCCTGCAAGAATAATTTGCCAATTTATTCAAGAAACAAATCATAACATGAGAATTATATCCCATTTCCTCAAAAAGACGTTTATTGGAACTCTTTTTGATAATTTCCGCATCCGAAGTCAAAATATAACTCGCAGGAACAGAATATTGTTCTTTCATTAAACGCCCCAAATGAGCATTCAATTCAGGATGCACATCTGCACTGTTGATATATCCCGGCATTACCGGCAATTTAATTTTTGTTTCACCAATGGAAAAATCCGCAGCATTAAGCAGAACAAGCACAAAAACAAAAAATAAAGCAATTATTTTTTTCATAACTTTTTCCTTTTTTTTTAAAATCCGAGTTCATTTATAAACGGGATCGAAACTGCCGCTCCCGCTTTGGTTATGGAATTTGCCGCCGCCGCAGATGCGTGGGCAAGACAAATTTCAACAGACAATCCTTTGGCAAGTTCAGCCGTAAAATATCCGATAAAAGTATCTCCCGCACCCGTGGTATCGACAACTTTTTCCACTTTGCAGGCAGGAACAGCAATCTTTTGCCCGCCGTTTTTCGGATAATAAACTGCACCTTTTGAGCCGAGAGTCAGCAATAGATTGCAGAAATCAAGCTGCGGACGGCTTTTTTTCAATTCTGCCATTTCAGTTTCATTGACTATCAATGTATCGACAAGTTCAAGCGGAAAATCTGCAACATCTCTGCTCATTGGCGCCGGATTGAAAAAGACTTTTAGACCACGTTTGTGAGCTTCCCGGATAACTTCGGATGTTATTGAAATTTCATTTTGCAAAACAGCAATATCTCCGACTTCAAAATTTGCCAGCACCTGACTTGCTTTTTCTGCTTTCATTGCCTGATTTGCTCCGCCGAAAAGCACAATACTGTTCTCGCCGTCCTCTGCGACCTGAATCAAAGCATTGCCGCTTGGAACTTCATTTGAAATATCCAGAAATGAGCAGTCAACGCCGTTTTCCTCCAGCAGTTCTTTGAGAAAAATACCGTCTTTCCCAATCATTCCGGCATGATAAACTTTTGCTCCTGCTCTGGCAAGTGCAATCGACTGATTCAAGCCTTTGCCGCCGGCAAAAACTGCATTGGATGAAGCCGCAATCGTCTCCCCCGGACGCACGATATGATGCAGACGGTAAACATTATCGATATTCAATGAACCGAAATTCAGAACTTTCATTTCAAACTCCCTTTTCAGAGATTTGCATCGATTTCATCCATGATTTCACGGACTTTTGCTTCAACTTCAGCACTGACCGGAGCCAGCGGAGGAAGCATGACATTATCACAGACACCACGCAGTTTGAGTCCGGTTTTGAGTGAACTTGCAACACCGAGACCGATATAGCGGCGGAAGTAATAAAGTTTCTGAACACGGTTGATATTATCCTGATGATGACGTGCCCCTTCGATATCGCCGGAGCTGATGCATTTATAGCAATTTACATAGACTTCAGGATAAAGGTTTGAACCGCTGTTGACACCGCCTGCCGCACCGAAAAGCACAGAGTCAGCCATCATGGTATCAGGCCCCATGAAAAGAGAGAAATCTTTTCTGTCCTTGAGTTTGAAAATAACATCGTGGAATGCATTCATATCACCTGCACTGTCTTTGTAACCTTTGATATTGGGAATATCAGCGAGCTGACAGATAACTTTGGGCGGCATATTGATTTTGGTCATACCGGGCATATTGTAGACATAAACCGGCAGCGGACTTGCCTCTGCCAGATCACGGTAAAAAGCAACACATTCATCATCATCCAGAGGAATATAGCACGGCGGTGCGGCAACAACCCCCGAAGCCCCCTGCTCCGCTGCAAAATTTGCCATTTTGACATAATCTGACGGTGCAGCGGCAGAAACACCGACCAGAACCGGCAGACGTCCGTTGTTGAAACGGCAGACAGCAGCACAGACATCACGCTGCATTTCACTTGAAAGCATAGGTCCGCCGCCGGTTGTCCCCAGCGGAAAAAGTGCGGAAACTCCGCCTTTTATCAGATATTCGACCAGATTCTCAACACCATCAACATCCAGAGAAAAGTCTTTTTTCAACGGAGTGACCATCGGAGTTACAATACCTTCCAAACGGCTCATAACATAAATCCTTTATTTTAAAATTTCTGCGGGAATGACTGTCGAGTAAACAGAACGGCCATTTTCCCATATTAAATTCAAATTGCCATTTTCATCAAAATCGCCGTCGGGATAATTGAGATTACGCACATTATCTTCGGCGATAACATATTTTGTTTTCCATGTTTCCGCATCATCATCACTGACCCAGACGGCAAGTTTGTTGCGTTTCTCTGACGGATTGTGAACCAGCACAATATTACCGTTCGGGTGTCTGAGCAGAAGTGATTTTGAAGATGGATTGAGAATGCCGCCCGGCACAGCTTCGCTCCAGGTTATGCCGCCATCCTTTGAAACAGAACGGAAAAGTTCCTTTGAATCCATCGAACGTATCAGCATAAGTATTGAACCGTCGCTCAATTCAACGATGCGTGGTTCAATAAGATGACGTTCTTTGCTTTTTATGGAGACACTCCGGATGAAACTTTTTCCCTCATCATCAGAGAAAATCACACAGCATCTGAAATCAAAACGTGCCATCATCCACTGTCCGACATTTGAATTGTCTGTGACTTCAGGATTGACGACTTCACAAAAAGATGCCGGCCACATCCAGCGTTTATTCTGATAAATAATTCCTTTGCCTATCCAGAGATTATTTATCCCGTCCGGTAAAGGTTCGGGCGGAGTCCAATTTCTGCCGCCGTCATAACTTATGGTACGGCGGTTTTCCAGACGAGTCATCCATTCCTGCTTGTAATGAAACTGGAAAAAAGCATGGATTTCGTCTTTTCGCGGACTGAAAAGTTCAGTTACGAAAAGTCCCGCCCCCGGATGACCGAATCTGGCAAAACGCTTGAATTTGCCACTCTCATCACGCATGGTAAGCTGAGTGTAATTCAATGGTGCAGGTTCTATAACATCCCCGGTGGTATAAGTCAGAAGATTACCTTTTATCAATGCTTCCCGCAAATACCTCTCCGGTCTGCAGTTTATAAGACATCCGACCTTCAAATCTTTATTGAATTTTGCCATATTAGTTCTCCGGAATCAAAAAATAAAAGGGAAAGGATCAAAACTGAAATCTCTCTCCTTTCCCTTTCTGTTTCAACTCAAATTACTTGATAAGTTTCAAGCCGTTGATGGCACAGTAATTTTCAATAAGTTCCATATTGTTGCCATAGGTGACAATATAGTGCTGAGCCATGACGTTTTTGATAAATTCATCAGCATGATAGTTGAATTCGACTTCGATACTGGGCAGCTGGGGTGCGGGAGGAGCCCAGCCTGCTTCTTCCCAAGTTTCGGGAGTTTTGGCAGTACCGAGAGCGGCATGAACGACCAGTTCGCCGCCGACCTGAGCCAGACGGACGATGGTGACTTCGCCGGTTTTGACTTTGGAGACGTTCAAAAGACCTTCGCCAAATGAACCGAAAGCATTGGGCATGACGGTAATTTTGCCGTCAACTGCAGATGCGGGAACATAGTCCGGAACACCCATCAAAGCGGATTTTGCGGTAAATTCATAAAATTCCATATAAGCGGGGCTTTTGCCGGTCAGATACTTCATGATAAGCTGGGTAACTGCACCGTAAGAGTCGTTTTCAGGAACAGAGGGAATATCCATTTCATCATGAAGCAGAGTCAAAGCACCTGCGGGAGCGAATTTCAAAAGTTTTTTGACACCGTCAACGTCGCAGAAACTGAATGCATCGTAGCCGCGTTCCTTGATCTTACGCTGGAAAGCGAGAGAAAGGCGGACTGAATTTTCAACAGTACCTTCTTTGGGAGCACGGACAAAGTTCCAGTTATTGCGGATTTTGTCAGCGAGAGCATCAATTTCAGACTGCGGAATATCTTTGATAATGTCGGCGATTTCGAGCAGTTCAAAGTGTTCGATTTCTGCACCGATTTTGTTTTTGAGCAAATTGCCGTCATACAAAGTACCGTACAAACGCATATCTCTGTAACCATTCATGCCGATAAGAACATGATGCATCATGGCAGTTGCAGAAGCGGCACGCAAATAAGCTGCGGCTTCATCATAGCGGGGTGCAGAATCTTTAAGATTGACGAGATACTTGAAATTATATCCCTGTTCAGTCATCGGAGCACGCAAAGCAGTAGTACCTGCCTGATCGGCGGTAGTGACAAAGTGGCCGTTTTCTCTCCAGCCGCTCAAGCCCCAGAGCAGCATGGGTTTGTGTTTGAAAGGTTCAATAACTTTCATGACTGCCCAGGTGGGAATCCAGCCTGCAACACAGACGACAAGAGCATCAAAATCGCCTTTTGAAAGTTCTTCAACGGCACGCTGAGCCTGAAGGCCCTGGGGATCGTCGCTGACAGGAGCAGTTTCAACGAGTTCGATACCACGTTTTTTGAGTTCATCTGCGGCGACACGGCAGCGGTTGTCAATAAATTCACGGGGAGTGTTGACTTCACCGAAACCGACGAAACCGGCACGGACTTTCCATTCTTTCTGGATCATAATTTACCTCCAAAGGTTGGCATTAACATTTTATTCAAGTGTTGATATTGTTTGAAAAATTCGGGATAAACTTCGGCATTTTTGCCTGGGACGTAACGTTTTTTGACACGGACCATTGATTTGATACATTCGCTTGTATCTTTGAAATCACCGCAGGCAACAGCACCGAGGATGGCAGCTCCGAGAGAAGTTGCCTCTTCACATTCAGTAGTCGTGACAGTGAGGTTGAGGACGTCGGCTTTTATCTGCATCCAGACATCACTTTTTGAAGCACCGCCGAGAGAACGGATCTCTTTTATTTCAGCACCGAAACTCTTCATGATTTCAAGGTTGTCTTTGAGCAAATATGCGATGGATTCCATGATTGCTCTTGCCCAATGGCCTTTTTTGTGAGCGAGAGTGATACCGTAGGCGACACCTCTTGCTTCGGGATTGCAGTCGGGAGAAATCGCTCCGGCACAATGAGGCAGCAGAATCAGACCTTCACTGCCGGGAGCAACTTTGTCAGCTGCTTCGGTAAATGCCGCATAATCCATTCCGCATCCGAATTCATCACGGAAATGTTTCAAAAGCATTCCCGCAGTCGGAGCCCACGGCAAAAGAACAAAATCTCCTTTTCTGAAACCGAGATAAGTACTCAAATGACGTTCTTCATCATAAACGATTTTCGGGAAAGCCGCACAAATCGCCAGAGTACATCCGGTTGTTTCAGAGAGCATCCCCTCTTCGCCGCAGCCGCTGCCGAGATTGCCGCAGACATGGTCAAGCGGAGCGACAGCAACCGGAGTTCCGGGAACGAGCAGAGAATCATTTTCAATACAAACACCTGCAATTTCACCTGCATTTTTGAGTTCAGGCAGCTGATTTTCAGCAATGCCGAGAGTTTCAAGCATAGCAGGATCATATTTGTCGGTACGGATATCGTAATACAAACTTGAAGGCATCAAGCCGTTGCAAGTTGCATATTTGCCGGTAAGTTTGGCAATGATGAAATCCTCAACCATAAGATATTTTGCAGTTTTTGCAAAAAGTTGAGGTTCATTCTTTCTGTACCAGAGAATTTTTGCCGCCGGCCAGCAGGGCAGCATTTCAGTCTGACCGGACATACGGAAAAGTGCTTCAGTAGTGAACTTTTTGTCCAGTTCAGCGGCTTCATCAACTGCACGGTTGTCCAGCCAGACGATGGCTTTGCGGAGCGGCTTGTTGTTTTCGTCCACCATGATCAGAGTTTCAGCCTGTCCGGTCACGGCAAGTGAACGGATTTCAGAGGGGCTGACGGCAGCGGCTTCAACAGCCTGAGCGAGAGCCTTTTTGGTTGATTCCCAGTAAACTTCAGCCTCAAGTTCAACGATGTCGGGTTTCGGAGTCTCAAGAGTATATTCAGCAAGGCCGATTCCTTTCGGAAAGCCTTCGCTGTCAAATATGACCGTCTTGATTCCGGTTGTACCGATATCGATACCCAAATAATATTTCATAAAAATTCCTTATCAGTTAAAGAGTTTATTGATTTCTTCAACAGTTATATCCGCCAGTTTGTAACCGCCGTCGGAACCGACCTGACCGTTGATAATCAAACCGCCGTAACCACCGTACTGTTCAGCCTCGGGACTGGGCAGATAACCTGCGGCACAACCGGCAAGCTGAATCAGAAAAGTCTGGAAGGCTTTTGAACGGGCCTTGATATTCTGACCGTAATACAGATAAAGTTCAAACGGACTGTTGGCAATGGCAACATCTCCGAGACGGATCACATTCATATCAAAAATGATATTCGGTCTGGCATCCTGATCTTTGTAGCGTTCAATGACAGCCTGTTCATTTTTGATGAGGACAAAATGGTGAAGTTTGCTGTCATAGGGACCGGGGCCGTCGATTTTTTCGTTGGCATGAGTTTCGGCACAAAATGCTTCAAATGCTTCAACTTCGGGCATAATGGCAGTCAGTCGTGCAAGTTCTGATTCTGCAGCTTTGTATGCCTGATAAGTGACTTTGCGGCGGGGCAGTGAAACTTCAACATTTTTGCTTGCAAACACCGGATCATAATCAATTCCGCTCAATTCAGCACTCTTGACTGCATCAAAAAGACGTTTCGCCAGAAAATCAACTCCGTCTGCGTGCCAGCAGTCAGGTTCTGTGGTGTAGTGACGGACGAGATCGCGGGGAGACTGACATCCGGCAGGAGAAATCTGATAAAGCGTATGGAAATCTTCGCCGTATTCTTTTTTGAGCAGTTCGCGGGTAGCACCTGCAAAGTCAGAGGAAACAACATAAGTTGATTCCATAACCTGTGACGGACAGGCAACATTGAGCAGCATACCGGTCTTTTTGCCGTTTTCATCGAATGTGAAAAGCATTTCAACGCCGGTATCTTCACCTGCTTCCATACCGATAAAATCGGGCCGTGTAGTATCGCCGTACATTTCTGCTTTGCCGTTGCTGTAAACGGCACGGCGGCAGTGACCGATGCGGGCATTTCCGAATGCTTTGGCAATACCTCCTGCTTTGCGGTTATTCCATGCCTCGACAACGGCATCAGAAACGATTTCAACAGTAAAAGCAATATACTCTTCAGGAGTCAGAACATCACTTTCGCCAAGTTCATCGCCCCAGATATCAACCACCCCTTCGATTGCCAGCGATGGGCTGCTGTGAGTATGAATAACATTTACAAAAATCATTTTCGGGTCGATTGCAGGTTCTTTTTCAACAACTTTTGCTCTCAAGCTGTCAATAAAAAACTGCATAACACCGGTATTGTCAAGACCGACATTGATAAAACTCTGATCCCCTTTGCTCACAGCAAGTACAACTGCTTTCAAACGGGAATGTATTCCGGTTGCAATACGGGTGTAATACTGACCGTACAGAGAAATTTTCTTGCCGAGTGAATCCGGAGTAATATCCGCTTCGCTCCAACCAATCATAAGTTTTTCATTCATAATTTATCTCCAAATCAAAAAAATAAAGCAACTGCACCGGGTGTGAACAAAAGACGCAGTACGGGCAAAGAATGCCCGTACAGTGGTCTTTTTTATTCATTGAACAAAACAGTCTGTCAAAATCAATCTTCAAAAAGTTTATTGATTTCTTCAACAGTTATATCCGCCAGTTTATAACCGCCGTCGGAACCGACCTGTCCGTTGATAATCAAACCGCCGTAACCGCCGTAACGCTCTGCATCGGGGCTTGGCAGATAGCCGCAGGTATGATCCCCGCCTGCTGCCAGCTGAACGATAAAAGTCTGTTTTGCTTTGGAACGGGCTTTGATGTTCTGACCGAAATACAGATACAATTCAAAAGGATTTGAAGCAAGTGCGATGTTTCCCAAACGGACAACATTCATGTCAAAACCGAGATTCGGGTCTTTGTCCTGTTCTTCATAACGGCGGATTACTGCCTGTTCATTTTTTATCAGGACGAAATGATGAAGTTTGTTGTCATAAGGACCGGGGCCGTTAAGTTTCTCGTTGGCATGAGTTTTATCGCAAAACTCCTTGAAAGCTTCGGCTTCAGGCATAATTGCAAGCAGACGGGCAAGTTCCTTTTGAGCATTTTTGTATGCCGTAAAAGATGCCCTTCTGCGAGGCAAAGTTACATGCATTGAAGTATGCTTCAAAACCGGCTCATACTCTGTTTCAAAAAAGTCAGCAGCACGAACAGCAGTCAGCAAACGCTGTGCAATAAAATCAACTCCGTCAGCATGCCAGAAATCAGGTTCAGTTGTGTAATGGCGGACAAGATCTCTGGGAGATTGACATCCGGCAGAACTGATTTGATAGATGGTATGGAAATCTTCTCCATATTCTTTCTTGAGAAGTTCACGGGTCGCCCCCGCAAAATCGGATGAAATCACACAAGACGCCTCCATAACCTGCGAAGGACAGGCTACATTGAGAAACATTCCTGTTTTTCTGCCGTTTTCATCAACGGTAAAAAGCATTTCAATACCGGTATCTTCGCCGGCTTCCATACCGATAAAATCCGGACGGGTCGTATCACCGTACATTTCAGCTGTACCATCGCTGTAAACAGCACGACGGCAATGACCTACGCGGGCATTGCCGAATGCCCGCATAATGCCGCCTGTTTTGCGATTATGCCATGCGTCAACGATATTTTGAGCGATAACGGGAATAACGAACTCAACGTATTCTTCCGGTGAAAGTGCTTCTGTATCTCTCTCACGCCAGACATTGGACAATCCGACAGGAGTCGCAGAAGGCCCGCTGTGAGTATGGATGGCATTGAGGAAGATTTTTTCAGGATTTATTTCAGGCTCAAGAGCTGCGGCCGCGACTCTTATTTTGCGATGAAAATCCTGTTGAAAATTCACCAGATCCAAAGATGCTGTTATAAACTGTTCATCATCAGATTCAAATGCGGCGGCAACAGTTTTCAATCGGGAGTGAATTTCAGTTGCAGTACGGGCATAATACTGCCCGTACAATGCAACTTTCTTTTTCATATCAGGAGTAATATCCGCTTCACTCCAGCCGATTTTTATTTGAGGCATATACGATTACTCCTCAAAAAGTTTATTGATTTCTTCAACAGTTCTGTCAGCCAGTTTGTAACCGCCGTCAGAACCGACCTGACCGTTGATGATCATGCCGCCGTAACCGCCATACTGTTCTGCTTCGGGGCTGGGCAGATAACCGGCATGGAAATTGCCGTTGCCTGAAAGCTGAACGAGGAAAGTCTGGAAAGCCTTTGAACGGGCTTTGATATTCTGACCGTAGTACAGATAAAGTTCAAACGGATTGTTTGCGATAGCAATATCACCGAGACGGACAACGTTCATGTCAAAGATGTAGTTGGGATTTGCATCCTGATCGTTGTAGCGGGCAATAACAGCCTGTTCATTCTTGATGAGAACGAAGTGGTGAAGTTTGCTGTCATAGGGACCGGGGCCGTCGATTTTTTCGTTGGCATGAGTTTCAGCACAGAATTCATCAAATGCCTGATCGACAGGCATAATGGCAGTCAGACGTGCAAGTTCTGCTTCAGCTGCTTTGTAAGCCTGATAAGATGCTTTGCGGCGGGGGATGACAACTTCAACGTTTTTGCTGACGAGGACAGGATCATAGTCAACATCACTGACAGTTGCAGTTTTGACTGCAGTCAGCAGACGTTCAGCAAGGACGGGAACGCCGTCAGCGTGCCAGAAGTCGGGCTCAGTGGTGTAGTGACGGACGAGGTCACGGGGAGACTGACATCCTGCAGGAGAAATCTGATAGATGGTGTGGAAATCTGCACCGAATTCTTCTTTGAGCATTTCACGTGTTGCACCGGCAAAGTCAGAGGAAACAACATAAGTTGATTCCATGTTCTGTGACGGACAGGCAACATTGAGCAGCATACCGGTCTTTTTGCCGTTTTCATCAACGGTGAAAAGCATTTCAACGCCGGTATCTTCGCCGGCTTCCATACCGATAAAATCGGGACGGGTGGTATCGCCGTACATTTCAGCTTTGCCGTTGCTGTAAACAGCACGGCGGCAGTGACCGATACGGGCATTGCCGAAACCTTTGGCAATACCTCCTGCTTTACGGTTATTCCAAGCGGCAATAATATTGTCAGCGATGACCGGAATAGCAAATTCAGCATAATCTTCGGGAGTCAGAACGTCATTGTTTTTGAGAACGTCAGCCCAGCCTTTGCCGGCAACGTTGACTGCACCGGTATTGACTTTTTTGAAAGCCAGATTGGGAGCACTGTGAGTGTGGATTGCGTTGACAAAAACCATCATGGGATCGATTGCAGGTTCTTTTTCTGCAATGACTTCTCTCAAACGGTCGATAAAGACTTTGGGACAGCCGCCGTTATCAATACTGGCGTTGATAAAATACTGATCGCCTTTGCTGACAGCAACAGCAACAGTTTTTAAACGTGAATGGATTCCGGTTGCGATACGGGTGTAATACTGACCGTACAGCGGGATTTTTTTGCCGAGTGAATCCGGAGTAATATCTGCTTCGCTCCAGCCGATCATAAGTTTTTCATTCATAATTCACCTCCATTTTGAATTATTTATGTAAATTACAAAGCAACTGCACTGCCGTTTTTCCAGCTTTCAAGTGCAGCAGTAAAGAGTTTGTGAGAGAGTGCAGCTTCATCAGGAGTTACGCAGGAGACAAATTTACCTGCGGGCTTGCCTTCTGTGATTTCAGTGATAAAAGATGCCCACATCTGAAGAATACTGTCTGTAAAACCGAATTCAAAAATACCGCCGGTGATGGTCTTGAATGCAGTTTCATAACCCATATCGATCTGCTGAACAGCCTGATCGGTACCGTTGTATTCGAGGATTTCGAGACGGCGGGGGTTCTTGCTGGACCATTTGGCACAGCCTTTCATGCCCTTGATTTCAAAATACCATGTATCAGTTTCACCGGGAGCGATACGCTGAGTTTTGATTGTCAACGGGAAAGCATGACCGAATTTGGGATCGTCTGCTTCACAGAGCAAAGTTGCATTGTCCCAGGTTACACAGGGAACCATTGCACCGTCTTTGCCGGGACGTTCTTTGACCAGTTTGGAGAGAATGGCACGGACGTTTTTGGGAATGAAACCGGCACGGAAGGGGAAATGGCAGGCGTGCATACCGAGGTCGCCCATGCAGCCGTATTCGCCGTTGAATTCGATCATACGTTTCCAGTTGATGGGTTTCATCGGATTGAGGTCGGATGAGTGCAGGAAGCCGGAGTTGACTTCGATGATGGGACCGAAGAAATCAGTTTCGAGCATTTTGCCGATTCTCTGCATCGGGGGATAGAACGGAAATTCAGAGCTGCAGCGAACGGTGACTTCGGGATGAGCTTTGATGCATTCCATAATGGCATCATTGGCTTTTTTGTCGATACCGAAAGGTTTTTCGCCGAGAAGATGTTTTCCGGCTTTGATAATATCGCAATAGATCTGTTCGTGCAGATTGTGGGGAACTGCACAGTAAACAGCTTCGACTTCAGGATTGGCGAGAAGTTCTTTGTACTCGTCAGTGACCTGTTTAATGGTGGGGAAATTATCCTGATACCAGGGATAAAGTGCGGGATTTTTGTCGCAGACTGCAACGAGTTCAGGTTTTGCACCAATTTCAGTCAAGTGACACCAGCGGGCACAGGCGGAAGCAAATTCGCGGCCCATGAGACCGGCTCCGATAATACCGAATTTTACTGTTTTCATAATTTTTTACCTTTACTTTTATTATTGAGGAAGTTCCGTCCATTCAAGAACCGGGACTTCAAAACTTTTCAAATCAGGGATGACTTCAGCCAGACGCTGAAGGTCATTACGCAGATAAAACTGATCCAGCGGCAGTTTAAATTCATCATGATGGGTCGGAATCAGCTGACGGAATTTGATATTACGCATCAGCATTTCCGGAAAACCATCCTTCCATCGGCTGATACCGCAGAAAAGATGATCGCATTCAACTCCGTTCATCGTCTCTTCAAGCATATTGGCAGTGCCGATATTCAAAATCTTCTGCCCGTCAACTTCAATGAGAAATGCCAGAGTTTCGCCGCATCTCCAGCCATCAACTTTTTCAAGTGATTCCGCTGACGGCATTGTATCATATCCCTCCGGAACACCTTCAATCCCCATATGGCGGGATTCGATGACAGTAACTTTGACGTTGCCGGGAAGTTCAAGAACCTCACCGTATGAAACTTCATAAAGCTGTTCCGCCGGAACTCCCAGAGCCTTCATCATCAAACAGGCAGTTTTTGAAGCATAAAGCACCGCTTTGCACTTTGCCAGGATCATCGGCATATCCGGCAGATGATCCCAGTGTGCGTGAGTCATAAGGACAAAATCAGGTTCAGTAGTAATGTATTTTTCCACTTCCGATGGAATATGCAGTTTTTCACGGTTGCGGCTGACGTAGGGATCTATCATGAAAGAGCCCCTGCTGTGGCGGAATTCCAAAGCATTTGTACCGTACCATTTTACTGAAACTGTATTTGCCATGACTGCCTCACTTTTTTTCATAAACAATATTTTCTCTGTCAAAACCGCATGAATCCAGAATCATTTTTTCTGTATTCACTGAAACAACACCGTACTGCCATTTTGCAGCTCCGTCGGCATATACCGCATTGACGTTGCGGAATTTCACATTCTTTGCATTTTCGACATAGAAAACAGCCGGGGCACTTTCAACACCGTAGCCGCGGCAGAAATATTCATCCATCGGCTGAACATTTTCATCAGAACCGACAATAAATTCAACATCCGAGAAAGTGATTCCCTCAATATCTCCGACATGATTTGCACAAATTGCCGAATTGGCAACTGCAGTTGTGGAAATATTGCTGAAACGTATATTACGCATGGGTTTGATTTCCTGATCGCACAAACCTCTGAAATGGCTGAAAAGAGCGAAAGGCTTTTTGACTTCCATACATATATTACTGAAAAGAATATTTTCGATTCCGACACCGGAATCGGTTGAATAAGCTGAATTTATCTGAATACCGGTACGGGTATCTTTGACAATGAGATTTGAAACTGTACAATTTCTGATAATACCATCTCCGACCCCGATACGCAATGCATTGCATGAAGTTCCGAGAACGCAGTTTGTCACAGTAACATACTCACACGGCTTTTTATTTTTCAACCGTTGGGTATTGCCGCGGAATGTAATGCAGTCATCTCCGGAATGGATAATACAGTCGCTGACCGTTACAAAACGGCAGCAGTCAATGTCAATTCCGTCTCCGTTATGGGTGCGGTAATCGTTCCATATCCTGACTCCTCTGACCATTACATTTTCGCATCCGTAGAGAAAAAGTGTCCAGTATGCGGCATGATTCAATTCAACATCTGTAATGGTGACATTTTCACTTTCACAGACAAAAACCATCTGCCCGGGGCGCCAGTCACTCAAAGTAAATTTACGTTCTTTTTCAGCAGGATCGCCGTAAAAAGCCTGACGGTTGCCGTCAATTCTGCCGCCGCCCCTGATCACAACATCATGCTGTTCAAGAACAACTATCAAATGAGCACCGCTTGATCTTTCAACGGTTGAAAAACTGTTCTGTACACAAAAATCGTCAGCATTATAATCCTCTTTGTCAGGGCTTCCGAGTATCACTGCTCCCGGAGCAAGTTCCAGACCGCCGCATGACTTGAGATACAAAGTACCGCACAAATAGACACCGGGAGGGAAAAAAACGATCCCACCGGCGTCTATTGCTTTTTGAACAGCTGCAGTGTCTTTGGTTTTACCGTCACCGACGGCTCCGAAATCAAGAACATTATTCATAAATAACTCCAGCTTATTTTATGACAGCTGCCGCACCGTTGCGGAAACGGCAGCTGCCGGAACATATCAGATTCAGCCGAGCAGTTCCTTTTCGGTTTCTGCGATAGCTTCTTCGATAATATCCATACCCTTCATGGCGACTTCGTTCGGCATGATGATCGGGGGGCTCATGCGGAGGATGTGACCTGCGGGAACCCAAGCCAGACCTTTGGCAAATGCCTTCTGATAAACCATTTTACCGGCTTCATCGAACGGAGTTTTGAGGGCTTTGTCTTTAACAAGTTCGATACCGAGCAAGCAGCCTTTGCAGCGGGTATCACCAACGATTTGATATTTGGTGGTCCAGTCAGCCATGCGTTTCTTGAAGAGGACTTCAAGTTCCTGAGCGTGTTCGAGCAGACCTTCTTCTTCGATAACTTCGAAGCAGGCGAGAGCTGCAGCACAAGCCATCGGGTTGCCGCCGTAACTGGTGGAAGCAGAAATTTTGTCAACAGCATCGGCGTAGGGAGTGCGGACAGCCATACAGGTAACAGGGAATCCGTTACCGAAACCTTTACCGAGAGTGACGATATCGGGCAGAACGTTCCAGTGTTCGCAGCAGAGGATCTTGCCGGTACGGCCCATGCTGGTCAGAACTTCGTCGGCAAAAAGGAGAATGCCGCGTTCATCGAGGAACTTACGCAGTTTGGGGAAGAAGTCATCCGGCGGCATGATTGAACCGCCCCAGCCCTGAATGGGTTCGAGAACGAAAGCAGCGACCTGACCGGTGGTTGATTCTTTGATGAATTTGTCGTAAAATTCGAGGTAACGTTCAGTATCGAGGGTGCCGTCGGGACGGGTCCACCAGGGACGGTAGGTGTCAGGACGGGGAACCAGATGGAAACCTTCGGGACGTGAAGCACCGCTGAACTTGGTCATACGGGCAAGACCGATAGAGTGACCGCTTTTGCCGTGGAAGTCCATGAAGCAGCTGATAAATTCATGTTTGCCGGTTGCGGCACGGCAGGTACGGAGACCGGCTTCAACTGCGGTTGTACCGCTGTCATAAAGCTGAAAGCATTTCAAATCTCCGGGGAGAACGCTTGCCATTTTTTCGAGAAGTTTGACTTTGATTTCAGTGGTGAAGTCGTGGCAGTTCATCATCTGTTTTGCATATTTTGCAACGGCTTCAGAAATTTTGGGATGGCAGTGACCGAGAGTGGTAACGTAGATACCGCTGGAGAAGTCGATGTACTGATTGCCGTCGACGTCCTGCATCATGCAGCCTTCGCCTTTTTCAAAAGCGACGGGGAAGAGTTTGACCTGACCGGAAAGACCGCGGTAATATTTGGATGCACGTCCGTGGAGTTCCTGACTCTTGGGACCGGGGAGAGTTTTGGTAACGATGTTGGGGTAACGTGTCAAATCGAGTTGATACGGTGCCGGATTGTATTTTCCCATTTTCTTTCCTCCTTTGAAAAGTTGTTTAGGGTTGATTGGGTTAACACAACTAAATATAAAGTTATCTATGCATTTTTTCAAATAAAAAAGTGTATGAAAAAGTTATTTTTTTCAAACTCAATGTTAATTTTTAACATTTACAACAAAAATACAGTATTATACACCCTAAAATGTTACCTGATACAATTTTTATCTTTTTTTCATTTTACGATTTGATTTTTTAACATTTTGATGTTATTTTCTAAAAAAAACAAACTCAAAAAAGGATTTCTTTTATGCATACACGGCACCGAAAAATACTTGATATGCTCCAACGCGGCAAAGTTGAAATAAAATCCGCCGCACAAATTTTCGGAGTAACCGAAATGACAATACGCCGCGATTTGCGGATTCTGGAGGAACAGAAACTTCTGATTCAGGTCAGAGGCGGTGCGGTCCTCTCCCCTGCCCGCTATGAACCGGAACACGGCGACGACAACTCCATGGATATACAATTCGCCATTGCAGAGGCTCTGTATATGGAAATCATGCCGTGCAATGCGATTTTTTTAAGCACGGGCACGACCAGTCTCGCTTTTGCAAAAACTCTGGTCAAAAAAAACACCTCATCTTTGACAGTCATAACAAATTCACTGCCAATAGCTTCCGCTCTTTTTCGCTCAAGATGCAAAGTTATTCTGCTCGGCGGTGAACTTCGGTCAACTTCACTCGACCTTGTCGGGCATATCGGAGAAAAAAATATTGAAGAATTTCATGTTGACTGGCTTATTTCAGGATGTGACGGAGCTTTTTCCGACCTCGGCTTTTACACTTCGGACAGCAGTCTGGCAAGTCTGGAAAAAATGTCAATGAAAATAGCCGACCATGCCGCCATCATCACTCAAAACGGCAAATTCGGCAAGCGGGCACTTTCAAGATTCGCATCACTCAACGATATTGACCTGCTGATAACCGACAGCAAACTCAAATCCGACGATATTCAACGCATGAAAAATGCCGGAATAAACGTTGTAACTGTCAAAGCATAAAACTTAAATCACCGTCATAATCAGACCGATTACGATCATAATAACGCCGATAACTTTGGGAACTGTAAATTTTTCATGCAGAAAAATTATTCCCATTGCCACACCGAGCGGCAGACTTAACTGACGGAACGCCTGCAGATAACTTACGTTGCTGACCATACCCATTGCCCAAAGCACCAGCAAATAGGCAAATCCTGTACCGATTCCGACCAAATAGGGATTCAAAGTTTTCCAGCACTTGCAAAGCAGATCATCACGCTCTTCTTTAATACCGAAGACGATTCCCGCCAGACAGCTGCAGATACCTATTTTAACAAGCATAAAATATGCACACGCCGTCACCAGCGAGCCGGACTGCGAATATTTATTAAAGTAAGAAAGTGCCATACTGTCGGATATTGTATAAAAAGTCGTTCCAAGTGCCGCCAGCATGATCGGACCGCAGACCGATTTGATAAATGATTTGAAATCAAACTGTTTCAGAGATTTCTGCGGCAGAATAAAACATCCACCGGCAACCACTGCCATCCCTCCGCCTGCCAGCCATGACAATTTGGAACCGAGCCCGAAAATTGAAGTGATAACTGCTACCAGCAAAACCGGCAAAGCACGCATCAGAGGATATGCAATGGATATGTCTGTTGTTTTGTAGGTCTTTGATAACCCGATCGAGTAAAGACCTTCAAAAACCGAACTTACAGCAAAAAATATCCAGAACGCTGCGGGAAGTTCACTCCACGGCATTTTTACGATAAACAGAAATGGTATCAGAAATAATCCGCCGAATGCTTCAACCAACCAGAAAAACGCAATCGAAGGTCTGCTCGCACGACTGATAAAATTCCATCCTGCGTGCAGAAAAACCGAAACCAATATTACAATAAATGCATTCCATGTCATTTTATTTTCTCCATTTTTAAAAGTTATTATGTCCGCATAATATAACACATTTTCTGCAAAAATCAATATTATTTTACCTGAAAACAACTTGACAATTAAAAATTCAAAGCTATTTTAAAGAAATTTAATCTGCTAACAAAAATCAGGAGTAATTTTATGAAAGATATATTTCCGGAAAATAAATTAAATTACATTTTAAGACTGTACCTGCCGACATGGAATCATGAAAAAATCGTCGATGAAATAATTGAATTCTGTAAAGAAACAGGAACTGAATATGTCATGTTTTTCACCGATGCACAGCATATGGTCTGGAATCAGCTGACTCTGGAGGAAGCACGGCATGAAGCAGAAAATATTGCCAAAGCTGTAAAAACTCTTGCCAAACACAATATTCACGTCGGCATAAATTCCTCCTACAATATGCGGCAGTCACGTTTCGACCATTCAGAACACAATCCGCAATATACCTACTGGCAGACACGTGCAGACGGAAGCGGTCAGAAACACCTCGCCTGTCAGCTTGAACCGGCATTGAAAGATTACCTGACCGAATTTCAAAAAATCCTTGCCTCTGCAGGAGCTGAATATATCTATATTGACGACGACAACCGCTACATTATGACCGGAGAAGCAAACACCTGGGGCTGTATGTGCGACCTCCACATCAGCAGATTTTCTGAATGCAGCGGCAAAAATTGGACCAGAGAAACTCTGCAGCACGCAATTTACAATGATACAGATGTCAGACGTCAGTGGATAAATTTTCTCAACGGCACACTTGAAGATATTGCCGGAACTATTGCCGATGCCGCCCACAGCATCGATCCGGATATAAAAGTCGGAATTATGGTTCCCTGCCTGCACACAATGACAATTTGCAATTACGACTTGACGAAAATCGCCAAAAGAGTCCAGAAAGAAGGAAAAGTTCTCCTCCGTCCCTGCATAGGTCCGTACAGCGACAACGACCGTCAACAAATAATTCCCGGACTTTTCTATATGCAAATCGTGGGACATTTGATGGGCGACAATGCAGAATACACACCGGAAATTGAAACAACTCCTTTTTCACGCTTCTCAAAAAGCATGGAAGTCATACGCCTGCATATTTCGCAGGGCATTATCAACAGGATGTTCAATCCTGCGATTTCTCCATGCGGCTATGTAGGCAACGGTCCATTTTTTGAACCTGAAATTCCCAAAATGCTCAAACGCGAAAGAGCATTTTTTGAAGGCTTGATAAAAATTGCACCGGAACGCCATACAAAAAAAGGTATCGGGCTCAAATTTTCACCGACCAGTGCATTTGATACCAATGAAAATCATCCTGCTGTAACAGATTATTACTGGCCGTCATTTGCAATCCATGATTTTCTCGGCAACAGCGGATTCTGCATGACCTACGATGATTCAGAAATAACATTTATCGCCGGAGATACGGCATGGTCCCTGAGTGATGAGGAAATAAAAAAACTTCTTGCAAAAAATCTCATCCTCGATGCAAATGCGGCAAAAGCATTCGCCATGCGTGGATACAAGGAGCAAATCGGTTGTTCCATCGCTGAAATTGAAGGAAATTTCGGAGCGGAATATTTTACTGATCCCGAATTTTGCGGCAAATATGTCAATACATACGCTTCTTTGAAAAATGCAGGCCTCAGAGATGTCAAAAAAATCGTTGATATTGCAGATAATGCCCGCACACTTGCAGTCATCACCGACCATGACCGCCGGACGGTATGTCCGTCAATGCTGCTTTTTGAAAACTCTCTCGGCGGCAAAGTCGCAGTCATGGCATACCGTATAAACCCAATGACTCCGGATATGCGTCATCTGATTTCATATCAGAAACAGACTCTCATGCGTAATATAATAGAATATATGGATATGAGTGCAATTCCACTATTTGTCGAAAATCCGTCATGTTTTGCCGTACAATATTTCGATAACGGCCAAAACATACTTGCCGGAATGACAAATATCTCCTATGATATTGCTCACGAAATTACAGTCGTTTTCAATGACAGCCGTGCCGACGTCGCAAACGCAAAATATCTGAATGAAGACGGACAGATGCTTCCCTTGAGCAATATTGCAGAAAAAATTGCAGAAAACAAATGGAAAATCCGTAAAGACCTTGCAATTTTCCATTATTTTGCCATTCAAATACCACGAAAATCATCTTAAATACAAGGATTTTAATAAACTTTTTATGTTTTTTTAATTCAAAACTTGAAAAAATAAAAAAGCATGATATTTTAATGATTGCATTATATATTCATTGTTTATGAGTTTTTGTATAAAATATAACAAATGCCGCAAGGCAGAAAAAAACAGGTAAAATTTATGAAGAAAATTTTCGTGACCGGTATTACCGGACTGGTTGGCAGTGCTTTCGTCACCGCCTTGTCGCGTGACCAGAAAGGCACAAAATTCGTATGCCTCACCCGTAAATCACCGGTCAAAAGTGCTTATGACCGCGTTTACGACATCGTAAAAGAACAGTGCGAATTTGACGGCACTCCCGAACTTTTTGACGAAATCATCGGCAATATCGAAGTCGTTGACGGCGACGTCACCACTATCAATCCCGCCGAAATCGCAAAACTCCCCGTCATGGAAGGTGTCAACAGTATGTTCCATTGTGCCGCTGACGTCAACCTCGGCAAAGACCCCACCGGCAAAACCTTCAAAATCAACTACAACGGGACCGAGAACATGATCGCTCTTGCAAAACTCCTCAATCTCAAGGAGTTCCATTATGTCTCAACCGCATACGTCGCCGGCAAAACCATCGGCCGTGCCATGGAAGCACGTCCCACCTGCAATGAATTTAACAACCCCTACGAATCCAGCAAATTCCAGTCCGAAGGACTCGTCCGTGACTGCGGAATCCCCTTCACCATCTACCGTCCGGGTATCATCACCGGACGTCTGGAAGACGGCAAAATCCGTAAACCCCTCGCATTCTACCGTATTCTTGAATTCCTCGCAAAACTCAAAAGCCATCATTGTGCCAAAGAAGGTGTCAATCCCGCTTCTGAATACGATTTGAACATCCATTTCAATACTGTTGCTTCTGAACGTATTTACTTCACTCCGATCGACTATGTCCAGTATGCAATCACCAAACTTTTCCAGAAAGATGTTGCAAACCAAACTTTCCACGTCACCGGCGACAGCCCTGTTAATACCGACATGATCGACCGTGCTCTCTGCCGTGTACTCAAACTCAAATACATGGAAGTCTCAAAGAGTGCAGATGAAGATTCTCTCAACAAAGACAGCAAAATGCTCGAACGTTTCATCGGCGACCTTTTCCCCTACTTTGCAAATGACGTTATTTTCGATCAGACCAACGTCCGCGGTGCTCTCGGCGACGAAGCATTGGCTTGGACCTATGATGATCGCAAAATGGAAGTTATGATGCGTGAATTCTTTGTTAAATTCTTCAACAACGTCCCCTGGGTTCAGGAAATTCTTGAAGCAACAAAGTAATCATTATCAGTTTTATCAAAAGCCTTCCGGATTTTTCCGGAAGGCTTTTTTTGTGTCAAGATATAACTGCTGAATACCAAAATCAGCAAAAACAATTCAATCATTATATAATTAATTATACAGCAATCAAACATTCAAAATTCTCTGTACCTGAACCGGATAAATCTCCTCCTGCCTGTAAAACTGCAAAAACCGCACAACCAAATATCCTTTCTCCGCAGCAAAAAAAATGGGACTGTTGCAAAACTGTTTTTTTGGGAAAAAACCTTTTGAAATGCTATATTCCCAATATGGGGAGATAACTTATTTTGTGCTTTTTTGCAGGGGCTTACGCCGCCCCTGCACCAGACGCCGGGTACGACCCGGTGCGATATTACGCTGGCGCGTGTATGTCGGCGGCTGAGAGTGTTTAGCTATTTTTTCGGCGGAATATTCGATTGCTCCTC
>JAFVUZ010000178.1 GCA_017502435.1 Lentisphaeria bacterium | reverse complement strand
CCCGATGAATAATATTCTGCACCGTTTCAGCATCAGTTTCTGCAAAGCGGCGGATAGTAATTTTTTCATTCATAAAACACCTCACACTTATAATATACCATTTTTGCAGTCAAATAAAACCCGCGAAACAAAAAAGGCGGCAAGATTTCTCCTGCTGCCAAGCGTTTCCCGCAATTACCGTTCCGGGAAACCGAAAAGCCGCCGTTGTTCGTTCCAGTCTTCCGGAATGTTTTTCATAATTTATGCGATGTGTAACCTATCATTTTTTGACAGTGGCAACAGGTGTTTCAATGTTGTTCATAACATACTTTGGGGTGGTGTGTATAAAAAAATCAAATTTTTTTTCAAGTTGTAACTATACGACTTTTTGAACGAGTTACAATTTTTTACACCACTGCCGCATATATACAAGTGTTTGAAAATGCTGTATTTGCGTGTATATTATACATATTTGAACAATAAAAAATGCAAAATAAAATATCATAGGAGATGTATCGTGAGAAGAACTTTTGCATTAGTCGGTACGGTAATTTTCGGAGCATTGAATACCGGAATTTTATCGGCAAATGAACAACCGGGAATGCCAGTACCAACTGTCGTTGTTGAAAAAGCCGTTCCGGCAGCATCAAAGGCATTTCGCCGTTATGTTGGTATGGTTGAAGCTATCAACAGCGTGCAAATTATGCCGCGTATCAATGGTGAGTTGCGTAAAATCCATTTTACTGAAGGTGCTTTAGTTGAGGCCGGTCAGTTGCTTTATGAAGTTGAAGATACCACCTACAAAGCCGCAGTTCAGGGACTTGAAGCCCAACTTGAAGCCCAACGGGCAACTTTGGCTTATGCTACCAGCGAACACGCCCGGAAAAGCCAACTTCTGAAAAGCAATGCCGTATCGGCATCTACTCACGACCTGGCTGTTATGGAAATCAATGTGGCAAGAGCTAATATCAAACGGCTTGAAGCTGCTTTGATTGATGCCAAAAATACTTTTTCCTATACACGGATTACCTCTCCCATTTCCGGACGGATTGGAAAAAGTATGGTTTCTGTCGGCAATCTTCTTGCTCCGCAGATGGGAGCATTGGCAGATGTTCAGCAGCTTGCCCCGATTTATGTAAAATTCAGTATCAGCGAAAAAGCCCTGCGCCGGGATTTCGGAGGAATTGAAAACATAAAGAAAAACGCCAAAGTCCGGGTAGTTCTTGCTGATGGCAAGATGTTGACAGAAACAGCACAGGTAACTTTGGTGGATAACAAGATCAATCAGAAAAGCAATACCGTAACGATGTGGGCAACATTTCCAAATAAAAATCTTGAACTGCTGCCGGGAAGTTTTGTTACTGTTCAGCTCTTTGCTGCCAACGCCCCCGATGGGCAGACGACCGTGCTTCCCTCTGCATTGATTATGGAAAACGGCAAATACTTTGTATGGGTTCTGAATACTCAGGACAATATTCCGGTACGAAAAGAGGTCTGTATCGGAGAAACGGTTGCCGGCAGACTCATTATTCTTGACGGAGTGAGAAACGGCGAAACGGTTGTTGTGGACGGTACCCACAAAATCCGCCCCAATGCACCTGTTGTACCTGTTGATGCCGAAAAGGTATTTACCCGGGGAGACAGATAACCGATGTTTGCTGCGTTTTTTATTGACCGACCTAAATTTGCGTTTGTCATAAGTATTGTAACCGCTCTGATCGGTGTTATCTGTCTTTGGCAGTTGCCGATTGCAGAATATCCGGAAATTGCTCCGCCGACGGTCAAAGTTACCGCAATGTATCCTGGAGCGACATCGCAGGTTATTGCCGAAACTGTTGCCGGGGTCATTGAAGAACAGGTCAACGGTATTGAAGACTTGCTTTACTTCAAAAGCGAAAGCGACAATAACGGTAACTACACGCTCACTTTGACCTTTAAACCGGGAATTGATTCTGATATCGCCCAGGTCAATGTGCAGAACGCTGTCCAGCGTGCAGAAGCACAGTTGCCGGATATTGTAAAGCAGATCGGCGTGACCACCAAAAAGCAATCCACCGATATGATCGGTGTGTATGTATTCCGCACCACCGGCGAGGAGTTGAATCATCTTGATCTTGCCAACTATGTCCGTATGAATGTTAAGGATACCTTTGCCCGTCTGCCGGGGATGGGATATGTGGAAATTCTCGGTGAACGGAATTACAGTATGCGTATCTGGCTTGATCCCATAAAAATGGCGGCTTTGAAACTTGCTCCGGAAGTGGTTATGGGGAAACTTGCCAGTCAGAATATTCCGGTGGCAGCCGGAAGTCTCGGTGCGGAAAAATCCAACGACTATCTGCAGTTGAAACTCGACCTTACCGGGCGGCTGAAAACCGTTGAAGAGTTTGCATCTATCATTATTGCCACCGGTGAACGCGGAGAACAAATTAAGCTCGGCGATATTGCCCGGTTGGAACTTGGTGCAGAACGCTATACCGATGAAGGGTTCTTCAATGGTGAAAGTTGTATTGCCCTTGCCATTTACCGTCAGGATGGTGCAAATGCAGTCGATTTGGTCAAAAGAGCCAATAAAACACTGGAAGATTTGAAAACCCGCTTCCCGAAAGGTGTAACAGCCCACCTTTCTTATGACCCGACCCATTACATTATGGTCAATGTCAAAGAAATTGCAATGACATTGATTATTACATTACTGCTGGTTGTTGGCATTACCTACATTTTCCTGCAGGATTTCCGGGCAACACTGGTTCCGGCTCTGGCGATCCCGGTATCGCTTCTGGGCACATTTTTCTTTATGTCGATATTGGGATACAGCATCAATGTGTTGACAATGTTCGGTCTTATTCTGGTGATCGGTTCTCTGGTTGATAATGCGATCGTTGTGGTGGAAAATACCATGCGTATTATTGAAGAAGAAAAACTTTCCCCGAAAGAGGCGACTCGTAAAAGTATGGCACAGATCACCGGACCGGTGATTGCTGCAACATTGGTATCTGCGGCGATCTATGCTCCGATCGCGTTCTACGGCGGTATTGTCGGCACGATTTACATGCAGTTTGCTGTAACGATGTGTATTGCATTGTGTATTTCAGCATTTAACGCGTTGACCTTGAGTCCGGCATTGTGTGCATTGATCCTGCGACCGACCGATCAGATGAAAAAGAAAAAATTTATTCTGTTCCGCTGGTTCGATATTTCTCTGAATGCAACAAAAAGAGGATTTTTGTATTTCAGCCGGATAATGATCCGCCGTATTCTGCTGACAGCAGTTCTTATGCTTGGAGCTTTGGCTGCAACCTATTTTATTTCTCAAAACCTCAACGGCGGATTTCTGCCGGATGAAGATAAAGGGGTGTTGATGTGTGAAGTGGAACTTCCTCCGGGTGCGGCTTTATCGCGCACGAACAACGCCATGTTGGAATTCAGTGAAAAAGTTCAGAAAATAAAAGGCGTGCGGGAAGTAATTGCAGTATCCGGATTTTCCATCATGTCCGGAGCCAGTGAAAACCTCGGCTTTGCCATTGTAACTCTGGATGATTGGAGCAAACGCACAACGCCGGATTTATCCATTTCTGCCATCCGCGGCAAGATTATGGAAATGGGAGCAACGATTCCCCAGGGAGAGGTACGTGCTTTCCAGCCTCCGGCAATTATGGGATTGGGTGTTACCGGCGGTGTAACTTTTGCATTCCGTACTGCCGGAGGGGAATCTCCACAGGAATTTGAACAGCAAATGGGGAAACTTCTGGGAATGCTCAACAATAAGCAGCTGATGCCGGAGGTCGCTTTTGCGTTCAGCGGATTCAACGCCCGCACACCGCAGGTGTTCCTTGATATCGACCGTGAAAAAGCCGAAGCTCTCGGTATTCCGACAGACCGCATCATGACCTTCATGCAGAGCAGTTTTGCCAGTTTGTATGTCAATGACTTCAATCTGAAAGGCTACTCATTCAAGGTAAAAATCCAGTTGGAGGGCGATGAACGTTCCACGTTAAGTGCTTTGGAAGAAACAATGGTGCAGAACAATAACGGCGATATGGTTCCATTATCTGCTTTTACCACCCCGAAAATCATGCTGGGAGCCCGTAAAATCGAGCGTTTTGACCAGAATATGTCTGCCGCAATAACGGTAATTCCCGTTCCCGGTGCTTCGTCAGCACACATTATGGATAAAATTGAAGCAATGGTCAAAAAAGATTTTCCCAATCATTATACAGTCGGTTGGACTGATATGAGTTATCAGGAAAGAAATAATGACGGTCGGATCCTTCTTCTGATGACACTGGCAGTTATTTTCGGTTATCTTTTTCTGGTTGCGCAATATGAGTCCTGGACGGTTCCGCTTCCGGTCATTCTGTCGGTTGCTTTTGCTATGCTCGGCGGGGTTACAGCCTTGTGGCTGACCGATATGTTGTTGGATATTTATGCCCAGCTCGGGTTGATTATGCTTATCGGTTTGTGTGCCAAGAGTACGATTCTGATGGTGGAATTTTCAATGCAGGAGCGTGCCGCCGGAAAGTCTGTTGTCCGATCTGCATTGAATGGGGCTAATTACCGTTACCGGGCAGTGTTGATGACAGCATGGAGCTTTATCTTCGGTGTTCTGCCGTTGTTGTTTGCCTCAGGAGCGGGCGCGGAAAGCCGCCGCGTTATAGGAACAACCACATTCTGGGGAATGGTAGCGGCAACAATTCTCGGCGTTGCGTTTATTCCGCCATTGTATACGATGTTCCAGAAAGCCCGTGAAAAGGTAAAGAACAGGCATTAAGGAACAATGATACGGAATTTCAGAAATGACTTTTGAGGCTATCTGAAATTCCGTTTTTTACATCCTGAATTGTTTCTGATTTTTGCTTTGAATGGAAAGTCATCATCTCCCAAATACTGGAAGCAGCAAGCCTGACATTTCTCCACCCAGACTGCCAATTGCCGCCCCACGCCCATTAAAACGCAAAAAGGCGGTATTTTCTGGAAAAATCAAAGGAATTGCTCAAACCGTTTCAAATCTTATTTTATGGATCTATGAAATCCAGTGCTGAAAAAATCAACAGGGATGTAAAATTTTTGACCACAACTTCAGATGTAATCATCGACAATGACCTCAAACATTATCTTGGCATGGTATTTGCTATTAAAAGCGTGGAACTTTATTTTTTGATTTGAAAATCAAGGTTTGATGTGATAGATTATTTCTTAAACAGCAAACAGTCAATATTTGAAAGGATGTATTGTGGATACACTGATTTTGACCGGATGGGGTTGGAATGATTATGCAGTGGCGGCGGCTCTTGCTTTACGGCATTTTCAGAAAGCTGACATTCTGGGGATAAGCACAAGGCGGCTGCCGGAGTTTTTGAACGAAGTCGCAGGTTATAAAGAGATTGTAATTATCGGTATCGGCTTGACCGGCAATACGGAATTGCTTGCAAAAGCTTTATTGAAACAGAAAAATAAAGGCGTAAAGGTCTCGTGGATAAGCTGTATTCCAGTCCCGGAATTTCTTGATGAAACGATTTGCTCAAATCTTGATATTTTTGTAGATGGCAGAGGTATAACCGATGCGGTAAGCTGCCGGTATGATATGCCGTATGATGACCTGAAGCCGTTTATTCCGCAGGTTTC
The DNA here is from genome assembly GCA_017502435.1 of Lentisphaeria bacterium. Taxonomy (GTDB): domain Bacteria; phylum Verrucomicrobiota; class Lentisphaeria; order Victivallales; family Victivallaceae; genus RGIG5270. Next base: position 1,836 of record JAFVUZ010000178.1, on the reverse strand, counting down.
TGCCAAAGAGATGACTCCCTATCATTTTCTGCTGGAAGCCGCGATGTACTCCTACCGGAATTATCAGGATGAAAAATCCTACGGTCTTGCCATAAAGCATCTTGCCAGGAAAGATCCGGAAAGTGCCTGGTCAAGTTCCGAAAAGCAGTTGGTCGAACACTACAAAAGGTACGGCAACCGGGAATTGGTTGGCAAAAGTGCCGCAATGCAGAAATTACAGGGGCAAATCAATATGATTGCAGCCCATCCGGATGCCCGCGTCCTGATTTTCGGTGAAAGTGGAACCGGCAAGGAGACGGTTGCGTTGCAGATCCATAATAAATCTTCCCGGAACCGTGAACCATTTATTGCGTTCAACTGTGCCAGTGTTACTCCTAATCTTCTGGAAGATCGTTTTTTCGGTCATGAAAAAGGCGCTTTTACCGGGGCAAATGAACAGCGGCGGGGACTTTTTGAGCAAGCTGATGGCGGTACACTTTTTCTGGATGAGATCGGGGAACTGCCTTTGAAAGCCCAGGGAATTCTGCTGCGGGTTCTTGAAGGCGGCCGTTTTACCCGTATGGGCGGCAAAGATGAAATCGAAGTGGATGTCCGTTTGCTCTGTGCCACAAACAGAGATCTTGCGGCGATGGTCCGGGACGGACAATTCAGGGAAGATCTTTTTCACCGGCTGAATGTTGTGCAGATCGTTGTCCCGCCCCTGCGGAAACATAAAGAGGATATCCGGGATATTGCCAACGGTTATTTTCTAAAACGCAAACAGCACCGTCTTGAACCGGAACAGATTGACGCCTTGCTGTCTTATGATTATCCCGGCAATGTGCGCGAGCTTATCAATTTGCTGGAACGCTCCTGCGTTCTGGGAATTTTTGATTTTGCAGGAATGATCCGCGATCACAAGGAAACGACCGCCTGTCTTACTGCAAAGCCGGAGGAAGATGTTCCTGACGATCTGGACAGTGCCATCCGGACTCACGTCAGAAGAGTTTACGAAAAATACAACAACAATCTCTCCCGTGCCGCCATTGCTCTCAATGCCGCACGCAATACAGTTAAAAAATATTTGGATTGAAAGGAAAACAAACAATGAATTCTGCCCAGGCTCTTTATTTCAATTATTTAGAACTCAAAAAACACCAGCCGTACCACATAAACTTGATTGATGAACTTCATGCCAATGAAAATGCTCACACGCGCATATTGGTAAAATTGCTCCAATATCAAAAAAACGGAAGTTCTTTTGTCTTAGACTCATTCTTGAGATTGATTGAACAAATGATGAACTCTGAAGAGGAAAAGAAAAAACTCTCATTCCTTGTCAGTAAAAAAGAACGGTCCGCTCAGCCCCAAATCATATATGGTGAAAATTATATTGATGCATTGATTATTTATTCTGATTTTGCAATAATTATTGAAAATAAAATCCATTGGGCGGTTGATCAGTATAAACAAATTCAGCGATATGTTGAGAATGTAAAACAAAAAATTGATGCGAAAAACATTTTTGTTCTTTATCTTACAGCGAATGAAAATAAGAAGGCATCCGAACAAAGTTTTACTTTAGAGGCAAAGGAGGCTTTAGAATACAAAAACGAGGAAGATACAGGACGTTTTGTTCAGTTGACATATATGTCACATATTCTTCCTTGGCTGGAAGATGAAGTCCTTCCTTCTTGTACAATAAAGGAAGAGTGGTTGATCAGTGCATTGCGCCAATATATTGACCACCTCAAAGGGATGTTTGGTTTGCGGGATTACGATAAGGTCATCTGGGATAAAATATGGAAAAATGTATCTGCAAATGCAATAAAAGATTTCTCTGTATTACAACAGGAT
>JAFVUZ010000177.1 GCA_017502435.1 Lentisphaeria bacterium | reverse complement strand
TTTTCCGGTCGGGGATTTAAGTTCATAATCCATTTTGAGCTTGCCGGCATCAAGAAGTTTCTGCTGTGCAGGAGAGAGGGCGGCAAAGTCAAATTCGAGTTCAACGCGGTCAAGTTTATCATTTCTTGAAGTATTGACGCCGTGATATGCAATGGAGTACGCCTCAATTTTTTCATCGCCTTTGTTTTTGAGCAAATTAAGATACTGATTGCGGATTTCCAGAGCAGACAAAGCACGGTTGTAAATGGCAAAATCGTCGATACCTACGCCCCATTTGTGGTTATCTTCATAGAAAGGTGATTTGATACCGATGAAAGACTCTGCGTTATTTGTAACTTTGAGGTCAAGAGTTTTGGCGACTTTTTCGGGGAAGGCTTCTTCCTTGATAAGTTTGCCGTTGAGGTAAATCGCCAGCCGTTTGCTGTTCCAAGTACAGGCAATTTGGTGCCATTGACCTTTTTTGATACCTTTTCTGGGGGCGTAAACGCGTCCGATATTGCCGAAAGAGTGCGGCGGCTCGGAACTTTTCCAGTCAAAATAAATATTTTCGCCATATTCATACAGCTGATATTCAAGAGAGCGTTTGCCTTCTTTGAAAACGAGATGGGCAAGAGCGATATTGCCGCGCTTTTTGCCGTCAGTTGTCACATCGCCGGGGTTGTAATCCAAACCTGCGGTCCAGAGAATGAGAGTTCCGTTGTGCGGATTGGCATTTCCGGCGACATTGAAGCGGAGTTTTTCGCCGGGTTCAGGTTTGAAAGCACTCTGTTTGTCAAAGCCTATCAAACCGCGGAGGAGGAGTCCTTCATTAGCCATGGTAGTTGAATTTTTGTCACCTTTGGCAAAATTTGCATTGACATCTTTATTCTCGAAAGTGACGAGAAAAGAGAGGTCTTTGGCGGCGCATTTTTCTTTAAGTGAACGAGTGATATATTTTGACTGACCGAAAGCCGGCAGCATTGCGGCGGCGGTGAGCAAAACTGTAAGATATTTTTTGTTCATTATTTATAAATTCCTTGAAAATTATTCAGTTATCCTTTGAGATTATTCTTCTTCGTCTTCTTCTTCGAAGAATTCGAAGTCGTCAAAGTATGCGGTTCCGGGAGTGCTTGAAGAGCCGGCACCGAGAGTGACGAGAATGGTGCGGCATTTTGCCCATTTTCCGGTGGGAACGATTTTGCGGGTGATGACGATCTGTTTCCAGTCTGCACAGTCAGCGGCAGTGATTGTACGTGAGGGGATTGCGAGACCGAGGAACTTGTAATTTTCGTCCTGAGCCTGAAAAGAGAGAGAAAGTTTGGCGTTGGGAGAAAGACCTTTGGCTTTTACCCAGACGACGAGGGTGTAAGTTTTGCCGGGGGTGACATAGATATGTTTGGTTGCACAGCCGGATTTAGTGTTGCCGGGGAGGATTTCGATTTTAGCGGCACCGGGGGCTTTTTTGCCGACAGTTGCGTCATGACCGAATTTGATTTTTGCACCGGCAGCTTTCCAGTTGCCCCAGTTATTGGCGGCGAAAGAGTCATAAAATTCGCTGATGTAATCGACTTTGGTCATTTTGAAATCGTCGAAAAGTGTGGTTGCGGGAGTGGCACAGTACTGGTCGAGCAGTACTTGAACCCATTTTGTTTTTGCACCGGTTTTGAAGTAATAGACGATTTTCTGCCATTCAGCGGAGGGAGAGGCAGTCTGACTGCCAATAACTTTTACAAATTTCTGGTTCAAACCGAAATCCTGCAGTCCAAGAGAGGCTTTGACGCCGGGAGTTGTGGATTTGACCATGACTTCGACCTGATAAAGTGAAGAGGGTTCAACTTCGTAACGTTTGAGGAAACAGGCGGACCCGGGAGTAGTAGTATTGATTTGAGCTGCACCTTTGGCGGTAACTCCTTCTGTTTTGTTGTGAGAATATTTTGCTTTGACTTTTGAAGTGTTCCAGTGACTCCAGACTTTTGCCGTGAAATCATCTTTGATTTCAGTTTTTGAGGGAGCGGCATCTGCGCCAAACATTGCTGCAGCAGCGAACAGAGTTGTCATAAAAAGAGTTTTTTTCATAATGTTTCCTTTCTTTACAAGTGTTTGAGTATTTTATATAAGATAATATAAATTTATGACAAAATCAAATCAATAACCGGAATAATCATATTTTTCAACAGCTTTTTCGAGGTCTTTTTTGTTTTTTGTTTCGATGTGTCCGTCTACGAACCAAACATTTGAACGGCTATTGTGCGGCAGCATTTCAGTACCTTCGAGATATTTACGCCAGTTTGTGTTGGCAAAATAGGGGAATCCACGCTGACCGTCAGCCCCCTGAACGACAGAACTCGGATTTTCAAATGAGTCTGATCTGTATAATACTGTTTCCATAAGATCATTACTTGAGTTTGTATGTCTTTTGCCGTCAGTTGCATATCTTTTCCACGGATTATCATCTCCAAGAATAAAACCTGCAAGATGAGCGTTTGTTGCATAGTCAATACGCATATCAATTTTTATATCTGTACGTCTGGCGGGACAAATGAATATTTGCGGCAAACTTGAAACCGCAGAAGTCTGACTGTCAAATCCGGTCAGTTTGTAATTTCCGAGATAGCCGTTATCACTGAAATGTTTTACCAGTGTATAAGTATATTTATCTTTTCCCTGTCCGTAAAACATAGTGCACCAGCCGTCGTTGTCATCAGCATACATAATAAATGCAGTTGCTATTTGTTTCATGTTGCTCTGGCATTTTGCGTTTTGAGCCATTGCTCTTGCTTTATTCAGGGCAGGGAGGAGCATACCTGCGAGAATGGCGATGATAGCGATAACCACCAACAGTTCAATCAATGTGAATTTTTTCTTCATAATATTTCTCCTTTTTTTATATCAATCAGGGTCGGTCCCTTGTGTTTTGCTCCAGTAATATGAATATGCTTTAACCTTTTGTACTAAAACATCATTTTTCATTGATTGAACATGACCGTCAACAAACCATGCATTGGAGTTTTGCTGATGCGGAGGAATTTCACGATTAAGAGTAGTTCCTCCAATCTGATGATATTTCCACTCATGCATAGTAATTGCAGGATAACCGTTTGTTGTATCCATGCCATATACTACACGGCTTGCCTTATTGACAGTTGAGGGCTTGAAAAACAAAGCTCTTTCATCAGAGGATGAAAAATAGTATTTATCATATTCTCCTAATCGTTTCCACGGAGCCCAGCGTCCGGCACCTGCAAGATGGAAATTGATACCGAAATCAACACGCATATTAGTAGTAACTCTTACTCTTCTGGCAGGGCAGGTGAAAATTTTGGGGACCGGTACGGACGCTGTAGTGACATGAAACGGAGACATGCTGAAATTACCGATATAATTATTGTCTTTCATATCTTTGATAAATCTGTATGTCGCTCCATCTATGCCTTGCCCTAACCAGACATAGCCCCAATCTTCGTTATCGTGGGTATATAGATTGAATGCAAGTGACAATTGACGCATGTTGCTTTGACATGAACTTGAGTATGCCCGCTGTCTGGCATTATTCAACGCCGGGAGCAGCATACCTGCAAGAATCGCAATGATTGCTATTACGACTAACAGTTCAATGAGAGTGAATTTCTGTTTCATAATATTATTTCCTTAATATTATCAATTCGGGTCAGTTCCGGTTTTGTCACTTTCATAATAAGCGTATGCTTTAACTTTTTTCAGTAGAATATCAATTTTCATTGATTGAACATGACCGTCAACAAACCAGGCATTTGAATTCTGACCGTGTCTGGGCAAATCCCCCCTCGCATTTTGAGCATGAGCCGGGTTATGAAAATCAAAATTATTGGTACCGGTATTGAAATACGGATATCCTCTTCTGACATCAGCACCATAGACAACACTGCTGGCTTTATCAACAGTTGATGGTTTAAAAAGCACTGCTTTGTGTGAGGATTTCGGGTCAGTTGTGCCTTGGCCTTTTTCATAGGCTCTTTTCCACGGAGCTTTCTTGCCGAAACAGCCGAGGTGCAGATTTGTTCCGTAATCAAACCGGCATGCGGTGTCATTATCAACTCTGTTTGCGGGGCAAGTCAGGATTTTGGGAACTTTGACACGGGTATCACTTGTAATAAAATAGGTGTTTTTCCATGCTCCGATATATTGTTGTTGGTGCCAGTGTTTGATAAAATTTGCAGTATGACTTTTGGTATCATTGCCGTACCAGATATGTCCCCAGTCATCATTGTCCAAAGTGTACAGATTAAATGCCAATGCCAACTGTTTCATATTGCTCTGACAAGTTCCTGAATATGCCCGTTCCCTTGCTTTATTTAGTGCAGGCAGCAGCATACCTGCAAGAATGGCAATGATAGCAATAACAACCAGAAGTTCAATCAATGTGAAACAACTTCCGATAGTATTTATTTTGTCATGTTGTTTGAGGTGATTTTTCATATTTTTTATCCTTTCTGTTAGAGAGTGAAGTTTTTGTGGGAGGTTTTTGAGAATTTTGGGAGGTTTG
>JAFVUZ010000176.1 GCA_017502435.1 Lentisphaeria bacterium | reverse complement strand
GACGGCTGTAAGAATGTTGTTATCAGTGACAGTTTCTTCAAAACAGGCGATGACTGTCTTGTTTTGCGTGCCATGAGGCATTTGCCTGACAGAGAGTATATTTGTGAAAATGTTACTGTCAATAACTGTATACTTGACAGTCCGTGTCAGGGAATCCGTATAAGTTGTCCGAGTGATGATATTGTGCGGCACTGCCGTTTCAGCAATATAACTTTTCGCGGCAGAGGCACGGCAATACTTTCGTATCATCCTGAATATTATCTTCGCAGAAATTGTACAGGTTATGCGAAAGTTGAAGACTTGAGTTTTAATAATTTTGATATAGAAGCCAATGGATTTGCCATATATTTCAAATGTGAAAAAAATGTCAATATCCGCAGTATGGAACGGATTGAATTCAATAATTTCAGAATTAAATCGCATCAGGGAATTGTTTTTTACGGAAATGGAAAAACATTATTTGATCAGATAAAATTGAATAATATTTCTGCTGAAGTTGCAGTATTTAATCCATTGCAGATTGAATTTATTGGCAAATTAAAACTTGACAATGTTGATTTTTCAAAATAAAATCAATTTATAATTCAAAAAGTCCTGTCGTAAATGGCAGGACTTTTTTTATTTGTCTGAATTGAAAATGAGATATGCAAAAAACTTTTTTAAATAAAAACTTGACAAATAATAATTCACTGCTATATTTAATTGAATAAAACCTGAAACAGAAAGGATTAAGAATGAAAAAACTGTTTACTGCCTTGCTTTTTGTTTTCGTTGCCGTATTCAATCTTATTGCTGAAGAACCCGAATGGTTCGCTGGCAAACTTCCCGAAAAAATTACTAATAAAGCCAAAAAAGAAATTGCCACTTCCGCTGCATTGCATGGCAAAACTGTTGCCCTTTATTTCTCCGCTTCATGGTGCCCGCCCTGCCGTGGATTTACTCCGCAACTGATCAATTTCTACAAAAAAGTAAAAGACAAAAACTTTGAAATCATTTTTGTAAGTTCCGACAAAAACGAACAGGAAATGCTCAAATATTTCAAAAAAATGCCGTGGCTCGCCATCCCCTTCAAAGATCCCGCCCGTGCAAGACTCAAATCTCAATTCAAAGTCAACGGCATTCCAACTCTCATCGTCCTCGGTCATGACGGCAAAGTTATCTCATCCAATGCACGCTGGGACGTCGTTATGCTCGGAGAAAAAGCTCTTACTGCATGGCAATCCGAAGACTACAAACCAAAAACTTATGCCGACTACCAGAAAGAAAATAAATCCAAAGACAAAGCAGTAAAGAAATCTAAAAAATCTAAAAAATCAAAGAAATCTAAAAAATCAAAAAAATAAACTGTCTTGATTCTCTGCAGAAAAATCAAAGGGCTTAAAATGAGAAAAATCATAATTGTTTCGGCCGCACTTTGCTGTGTGCTTTTATCCGCCTGCACAACCAAAAAAATTGAACCAAAAGATCCAGAAATCTTTGAAAAATCAAAAGCCAGAAGCCAACAATTCATCGGAATAATGCCCCCTGGAGTCAAAACCATCGCCTGCATATCCCCCGGCTCTTATCCGGGATCTCCGTGGCACAAAAAAGGGCTTGAACTGCTCCGGCAGGCAGGATACAAACTCAAAGTTATGCCGCACGCTTTCGTCTGTGAAAAAAATAAAAATCACGCCCCCGTTGCCGGCAAAGTCGCTGACTTTTATGCAGCATGGAACGATCCCGAAGTCGATATGATTTTGTGCATCCGCGGCGGAATGGGCAGCGAAGATCTGCTCGATAATCTGGATTGGAACAAACTCAAAAAACGTCCTGAACTTTACGTTCAGGGATACAGCGATGCAACTTTGATTGTTTGTGCATTGATTGCCAAAAACAACGGTCATCCCATTGCAGGTTCAATGTCCGGTTCTCTGGCCGGCATCACTCCCGATACCATTGATGCCATGCGGAAAATGAACCACGGCGAAAAACTCGGTCCGATAAAAGTAAAAACTCTCGTTCCCGGTGACTGCAAAGGCAAACCGCTTGGCGGTTCTCTGCGTAAACTCGTCCGCCTTGCCGATAAAGATTACTGTCCGGACCTCTCCGGCAAAATCATTTTCATTGAATCCTCCAGCATCACTCCGGAGGCTGCACGCAAAGCTCTTTATGACTTGAAAGAAAAGAAATTTTTTGAAAAAGTATCCGGCGTGGTTTTCGGCAAATTCATCTGTAAACCGGCAGACAAACTTCAGCAGTACATCAAAGAGTTTGCAGTTGAACTCGGCTTGCCGGCTTATGTTGATTTTCCGATCGGTCATGTGCCGCAAAATTACAGCATTGACTTCACCCGTACTGTGGAAATCAAAAACGGCGAAGTCACTTTCCCTGCAGTCTATGACAAAAAATAAACTCTGTCAAAAATGCCGAAAATAAACACTGAAAAAGAAAAATTTTTCAATGAACAGCGTAATAAATTCAATTTGTACGCCGACAAACTGGTCGAAAATCTCCCCGTCCTGCACATAAACAATGTCTCAATAAAAATAATTGCAATAATGCGGGATCTCGACTATACAAGAACTCTGCCGGTTCATGAACATCCCGATTTTGAACTGTGCATAAATGATGCAGGTAAATATATAAGTTATGCAGAAGATACTCACAGCACCTTCTCTCCGGCGGAAAAAAAAGTGCTGCTGGTCCCTCCCGGAGTTCTGCATTACCGCAAATACTGTGCCGCTCTGACTGTAAATACAACTTTCAGATTCCGTATTGAAAGTCCCGATTATAATGCAATCAAAATCCATCAGTTTTACAACCAGTATCTGCTGGAAAATAATTATCAGCTCGCCATAAGCGATAAAATGCACAAACTTTACAAACTTACACTCGGCCCCGATGCTGAATTGAAAAAAGAAAATCTGCAGTCTGACTGCCATATCGTATCTGCACTGCTCTGCAGTCTGCTGCAGCCTTTAACCGCAATCGACATCCCTGCCCGGACCGAAAATGAATCAGCAAAAAATTCTCACGATCTGCTGGTCAATCAACTCAAACTGCTCGTTGCAAAATACAATAATTCTCCGTTTTTTTCCAATAATTTTTTATGGCATAAATTCAATTTTAGTTCAAATTATCTCAACCGAATCTTCCGTCAGCAAACCGGTATGTCAATCCGGCATTACTGGGAAATCCAGAGATTGAAATACATTCAAAATATTATTGAAGAGACGGATATTTCGTTTTCCAACATTGCTCAAATGCTTAAATTTTCATCCGCTTCTCAATTCTCAAAATATGTGAAACTGCATTTTAAAATGACTCCTTCTGAAATGCGTGAACGCAAAAAATAATGCACATTTTTGAATATAAATGCACAAATTTGAACATATAAAAACATTTGCAAAAAACTGATACTCAATATATTTTATTTCAGAAACCAAAATCTTTTATCAGGAGATCTGAAATGAAATATGTAGAATTACGCTATCAGGACCCGCGAACAAAAACTTATCTCGGCTCCCCCTCGCTTGTCATTCTGCCGGACGGAGCACTGCTCGCTTCCCACGATTACTTCAACGGCATCAAAAATCACAATGGCGAATCATGTCTCACCTCTATTTACCGTTCAGAGGACAGCGGCAAAACATGGAAACAGATAACTCATATTATCGGTGCTTTCTGGATGACCATGTTCACAGTCGGTAATTCTGTTTACGGAATTGCAAACACTCAAGAATACGGCGATGTCGTCATCCGCCGCAGTGATGACGGAGGTTTCACATGGACAACTCCCGAAGATGAAAACAACGGAGTCCTGCTCCGCAGCGGCCCCAAACGTGTAACTCCAAACTATCAGATAACCCCCGGAACTACAATTATTGACAACAGAATATATCTGCCGCTTGACGATCTGCAGACTTATCCTGGCGGTCCGGGTTGGGGACCTCAATTTTTTCACACCTGCGTTCTGAGTGCCCCTGTGGATGCGGATTTATTGAATCCTGCAAACTGGACACTCAGCAACAAAGTTGCTTTTGACGGTACAAAATACAATGATCCGGAATTCGCCGATGCCCAATCCGGCTGGCTGGAGGGAAATATCGTCAAGGCTCCGGACGGAACACTTGCAAATATTATCCGTATGCATCTCAATACCAGAGACAAAGCAGGTTATCTGACATTGAGCAAAGACGGAACAAAACTTGACTTTGATTACGAAAACGGCATAATTGACTTTCAGAGTGCCCGCTCAAAATTCAAAATTGCACAGGATCCGGTCAGCGGATTATACATTACTTTCTGCAACAAAGTCGTCGGAGATTACAAAACCATCAGAAACTATCTTGTCATGGCGGCTTCCAGAGATTTGCGTCACTGGCAGCACCTTACCGACGTGATGAAAGATGATTCTCATTCCGACCCCGAAGAGTCAAAACTCAAAACCGGCTTCCAGTATGTTGACTGGAAATTTGACGGAGATGATATTATTTACCTCGTGCGTGTCTCTTATGACGGTGCAAACAACTACCACGATTCAAACCGTATCTGGTTCTGCAGAATGGAAAATTACGCTCAATATATGAAAGGAATGCTGTAATGAATAACGTCCGGGATTTCGGTGCATACGGCGACGGCATACACAAAGATACCGCTGCTGTACAACAGGCGATAGATGCGGGAGGAACTGTATATTTTCCGCCCGGAACCTACCTTTGCGGCACCCTCTATCTCAAAAGCAACGGCGGGCTGGAACTTGCCGCAGGAGCAACTCTGCTGGCAAGTCCCGATCAGAGCGATTACAACAGCGACGATTTCTGTCCGCAAAATGAAACCTGTCCTGCCGAATACGTTTCCGGAGCTCATTTCATCGTCGCACTGGAACAGCAAAATATCTTCATACGCGGCAACGGCGTCATTGACGGAAACAGAAAAAGTTTCACCGATACTCCACGCAAAGACAATCCGAATCTTTTTGCATACGCTCCGTGGCGGCCCTCTCAAATGGTATTTTTCTGTGAATGCAGCAATATTTCGCTTCAGGGCTGCAGTTATCTCAATGCTCCCTACTGGACGATTCTGCTTCACGGCTGTGAAAATGCGGATGTAAGTTCACTATACATATACAACGACCGCAGAACTCTCAACGGTGACGGTCTGGATATTGACTGCTGCAGAAATGTATGTGTCAGCAAGTGCCGGATTGATACCGGCGACGACTGCATAACTCTCCGTGCCAACAATACCCCGCTCAAAAACAAAATCCCCTGTGAATATATAACTGTTTCCGACTGCATTCTGCGTACACGCTGCAATGCGATCCGCATCGGTGTCGGCAACGGCATTATCCGCAACTCAACTTTCAGTAATATAATAACTTATGAAACCATGTGTTCCATCTGCATTGTCTCATCTTATTCAAAGGGAAACTCCGTAGAAATAAACAACTTGAGTTTCAACAACTTACAACTGCAATCAGGACGTGCATTCGCAATTAAAACATGGCATTTACGCCCGTTAGATGATGACAGCGGCAAAATTATCCGCAACATCTCTTTCAATCAGGTCAATGCCTCATGCGATCACTGTTCATTCATTGCCGGAAACAGTTTGAAACGGATTGAAGACATAACTTTTGACAATGTATCTTTTGAATTTCACGGCGGCAGTCATCTGACAGAAGATTCTGACTGGCGTCAAATGGCACCGGTGGAATTCACTCCGGCGGCATTTCATGTAGAGAATGCAGACAATGTAAAATTTTTCCACGTTTTTGCCCGCTGGATGCCCGGACATTCAACTGACTGGCAGTACGGATTATCAGTCAGAAACTCCGGCAAAGTTCAATATGACGAATGCGATTTCGGAAAACCCCTTAACCAATAACACCCCAAAAAAAGGAGAAAAATCATGAAAAAAATCCAATCTCTCAATCTTTTCACCCTGATTGAATTGCTGGTAGTAATTGCTATCATCGCAATTCTCGCCGGAATGCTGCTCCCCGCACTCGGCAAAGCAAGACAGAAAGCACTGTCTGCAAAATGTTCCAGCAACCTTAAAAATGTCGGTACTTTTCTTTTCATATACAGCAGTGACTGCAACCGTATGCCGGTCGGCTACCACGGCAACAGAGGCTGGCAGAGAGTACTTGACGAATACAGATTCGGAACCACTGATGAAAAGAAATTTGATAAAAGAATTTATCTCTGCCCCGCTGACAAAAAACCGTCAAAAGATGCAGGATATGTCAGAAACACCTATTGCGCCAATGCCTACATCATGGAACATCGAGATGCATCCGGTGCACTGAAAGGAGGAAATAACTCTGTCAACTATGATTCATATATGGATCGTTTTGTATTCGGTGTACCTGAAAAAGGAATAAGACCTCTTTCCAAACTTTTACTGCTCAATCCTGACGGCGGCAATCCCGCACTTACAACATCTGACCGCTATTGGGGCAATGCAAACCAGGCAAACTGCTGGATCCGTTTTGTCTCAACAACATATGAATTGCACGAAGGACGTCCCAACTTCCTGATGGCGGACGGTCATGTTACAGTCATTCTGCGTAAAAACTTTTTGAATACCTCCGGTACTGAAATGCAGGATACCAATATTCCTGCAGCAATGGTTCCGAATTCAACAGACTATATGGACTACTGATCCATTTTGTCAGCATATACCGGAGACCTAATTCAAGCATTTAAGATAGGAGAAATCAATGAAAAAAATATTCTGTTTTACATTCTGCATGATGCTATGCATGCCTTTTATGGCATTTGACTTCAAAAATTGCACTGTAATTTACCCCGATAAACCGCAGAAACTGGAAAAAATGGCGGCTGACGACCTCGGTAAATTTCTCTCACTCATGTCAGACAGCAAAATCGCTATCAAACCCGAAAGTCAGGCAGGAACCGGCAAAAATATCTACGTCGGAAATACAAAATTCGCCGCCGCCAACAAAATCGACAGCAGCAAATTCAACAAGGAAGAATGGCAGTACACCGAAGTAAATGACGATCTCATTATCTCCGGAGGATACCCCGTCGGTGCTTTTTACGGAGTCTGGAACATCCTGAACGACCTCGGATGCTGGAGTCTGACTTTCGACCAGATGGCTGTCCCGCAAAAGAAAAATCCCGTTCTCTCTCTCAAAAAAGAAGTTATGAAACCCTCTTTTGCCGGACGTATGATTTATGACGGTCTCCCCGGCAGATACCGCACCTGCAAAATGCCGCAGAAATCACAGGATGCTTACGGAATGCACCGTCTCCGTTCCGGCATCAACGGCAAACATTCCAAACATGAAGTCAATCACTACTGCGGCGATATGTTTAATTTCAGCCATTTTCCGGCATCACACACTCTGTGTCTGTACGTTGACCCGGACCGTTATTTTGCATCGCATCCGGAATATTTTGCTATGAATGCGGCGGGGAAACGTCAGTAACCCAGAACCAAATTTACTGCCGGATGTCTCTGCATGACCAATCCGGATGTCCGCAGAATCACTCTGGAAACACTCCGCAAAATGATTCAAAAGGACCGCCAACAGAAAAGTTCAGTGCCGTATCCTGTTCTTTATGATATTTCAATTCTGGATGTTTCACCTGAACTCTGTCTGTGCCCGCCATGCAAAAGTTTTGCAGAAAAACACGGCAAAAGCGGTTTGCTGATAGATTATGTAAACGAAATCGCACGCAAAATCGTCAAGGAATATCCCGATATTCAAATCAGAACTCTGGCTTACTCTGCCGCAGCAGACCTGCCCAGAAATATAAAACCTGAAAAAAATGTCGTTATCCAGATTTGCGACCAGTTTCCTAAATCGGATGCTTTCCGCCCGCTTGAATCAAAATTCAACAAAGAAACCTCTGCCTATTTGAAATCATGGGGCAATGTATGTCATAATCTGGCACTCTGGGATTACTGGAACCTCGGCAAAACTTATTTCAATCCCCCACGGGTTGAAACGGTAATAGATGCGATAATTGCAGATATGAAATTTTTCAAAAAGAATAATTTCACCTCAATTTTCGTTGAATCCGGATACGATCTGGTATCTCCGCAGAACTTCATGGCTCTCAATTACTTCGTAGGTTCAGCCCTGATGATGAATGTTGACCGTGATCCTGAAGAATTGATAAATATTTTCTTCAAATACTACTACGGTCCGTGTGCAGGAGCAGTGCGTGATATGTTTGACGATGTACGTTCCGGAATTGCAAAACATCCCACCCGAAAAACCATTCTCACCGCCGCCAACTGGTCACATTTCACCAATGAGCTGGTGCTGAAACATTACACTGCCATCAAAAAGGCCACAGCCGATCTGCCGCAGGACAATATTTACCGTATGCGTGCGGAAACAGAGTTGATTACCCCGCTCTGGGCATCTCTGATCAAACGCATCTCTTTTGAGCCGTTTTTCAAAAAAGCAAATCTCGATATGGACAAATTGAAGGAAGAATGCCGCGGAATCATTTACCGCAACTGGCATTCATATTTCAAATTCGGAAATATCAAGTATCTGGAGCAGGCATTCAACAAAAAATTCTCCAGAATCAGCAAGCCCGTGCCGATGCCGTCATATTTCAAATCCGTTCCGGTTGAATTGACCCGTGTACTCGGCTGGCCGCAGGCTTTCGCCCCCAAACAGCTGGACGCCACCATCGTTGATGACCCTGAATCTGAAAGCGGCAAGGCACTGAAATCCTTCCGTCCGGATCCGGCTCAACACGGTGCCAAAGGGGTGTTTATTTACAGAGAAAAACAGAAATTCATGGCTACACGCTTCACTTTGGGCAATGTCGGACGCCCCAATCCCCTGCGTCTCCATGTCAAGGAATTTCCATCCGATGAAAAATACCGCTGGTACAAAATGCCGGGAATTATTGATCTCGATGAACGTTCCTGCTTCTGGGGTCACGGCTGGGCAATTCAGTTTGATACAACTCCGCTCTATGTCCGCAGTGACGGTATTGCAGATAACAACAAATATGAGTGTTACTTCCATGCCAAATTCACCGGTCCTGCTTACGTCCCCGGTTCAAAAAAGGAAAACGCAATCTATGTCGATTACGTGGTGCTGGTTCGACCGGGCACAGTTGTCGGTAAATAATAAATGGCTGTGTACTAAATGTAGACTGATTTTTTATTACAAGGGGGCTTACGCCGCCCCCTTGTATCCCCGGCGCCGGGTACGACCCGGAGCGATGTGACGCTGGCGCGTGAGTGTCAGCGGCTGGGTGGTGTCAAGCGTTATTTCGGCGGAATGTTCGATTGTTCCTTCCCCTTTTTTGGGGAATGAGCAATCAAATCTTCCGCCGGATTAGCCACATCAGGGGTATGCCGTTCGTTGCTGTCGCAACTCACTATACCCCCGAACCCCCTCAATTTTTTTTT